>CAKZLS010000437.1 GCA_937127205.1 uncultured Rhodospirillales bacterium | reverse complement strand
CCCTCTTTTCGCCAGTACGAGGAAATGGCATGGCGTAAGGTCTTCGATGAACCACGCAACGTAATGACGACTCCGTTCTTAGCAAAAAAGCGAGAGACATTGAAACAGGGCGTTGCAATAATGCGCAGCTATTTGTGTAAATCAATGCCTCCCGCGCGGTGCTCACAAATGCCTCGTATGAAGTGGTCTGTCCTGTCTCGGCTCTCGCGGTTGCCGTCTTCGCTGCCCGTCGAGAAGTTACTGTCGAGAAAGAAAGCGCGAAAGCTTGGTGAGCTGCGCTTGATCCGCCAATCCGGGCTGTTTGACGTCCGCTGGTATGTCGGGCGCTATGGTCGCGACGAAAGCCATTCGCCGCTGGAGCACTACTGGCGGCGTGGTGCCGACAGCGGTTTCGATCCCGGCCCGTCGTTCAGTACCAGTGCTTACTGCCTGCTGTACAACGATGTCGTTCCGTCGAATATGAACCCGCTCGCCCACTATGCCGCCGTCGGCAAGGAGTTGCAGCGCCTTTGCGCCCTGCCTCGGCTTAGCACAACCTCGACGCCACCTCGGTTGTGTTGCCTCGTCCACGTTTTCTATCCCGACCTCTGGCCGGAGCTCGCGGTGTACTTGCGGTCGCTTGTCGAGTTTCATTTCGATTTGCGGATCAACATCTCTGAGCCCTGCTACAGCCGGCAACTCGAGATCGATATTCGGCGCGAATTCCCCACCGCCACAATCAAGGTTTCTCCGAACCGGGGTCATGACATCGGTGGTCAATTTTTCCTTTTGGCCGACATCGACTTCGATGATTACGACGTTTTCCTCCTCGCCCACACCAAAAAGGCTCCACAGTATGACCGCCGATCGGTCGACGCCTGGCGCCATGGCTTGTTGAACGCGCTGATTGGCACGCCCGACATCGCCCGCGAAAACTTGAGCTTGTTCGCGACCGATCGCACGCTCGGTTGCATCGGCGCCGCCCGCCATCGCGGTACCGGCCTCGCCGGCAACGAAGCGGCCTACCGCCACCTCTTGCGGGAGCTGTGCATCGCGCCCCGCTATCATGAGCCCGAATTCGTCGCCGGCACGATGCTGATGACGCGGTCATCGGTCCTAAAACGGCTTTTCGAAGGACTCCGTGATGTTCCCTTCGAGCCGGCCGACGGAAAACCGCCGGAGTTTCATCTCGACGGCCAGCTAGAGCACGCAATCGAGCGCATCATCGGCAGCGTCGTTCGTGATGAGGCATTGCGCATGGGATGGCGACCCGTGCCGCGTCACCCGATGCCGCCGGCGCTCAGCGTGGAGCGCGGCGAAATCGCCAAACCCAGCTGCTAACCGCTCAGGCGTAAGTATCGCCGCCACCAGGCGGTCGTCGTCATTTCCGCCGCCGCGGCGCGCCAGCTCCGATTGGCACCGGGGCCGCGAAGGGCGAGACAACAGCCGAGAATTACAACTTTAAGCGCCATGACAACCACTGATGCGGTGCTGGCTTGGCGATGCGGCGTCGCGGCGCAAAGTCGCCGTGCGGACGTGGTACGCGCGATCGGATCGTCGCCGAGAACGCTGGGACCGCGCAAGTAATCACCCAATGCGTCGCAGGCCAAGGCAGGCTGGGCGAGGTCACGCTTGATAAGCCGCCTAAGCCAGTGGCGCATGAACAGGATACCGGGCCTCAATGCCGGCGACAGTTGATAAAGCGCGTTCACGATTAGGACATTTCGTTGGTAATAGTAAGTTTTCCAGCGTGCGTCGCGATTTTGCCCTGTCTCGTGCCAGACAGCGATTCCTGGCATAGTCACCGAATTGGTGCCATGGCGCGCCAGCCGCATCCCGTATTCCACGTCATCGAAAACGATGAAAAACGGTAACGGCAGTCCAACATGGCGTACCGCGTCCAGGCTCAGCGCGAAATAAAACCAAGAGCCATAGTCGATACGGCGGTCTTGTGAGAGCTGCGTCAACATACGTTCACTATGTGCGCCTTGGCCGCGGTCGAAGGGTAAGACACGCAATGTCTTCGGAGAAAGGACCGCTCCCGACTCGTGCATCGTCGTTGGATCGTCAAGCCGCAACATCTGCCCGCCGACCGCGACGCCGTTGCTTGCGACGGAAAAAAACGCCACTGTTCGCAAAATGCATTCGGGTTCGATCTGGACGTCGTCATCCATCAGCAGAATATGCGTTGCCTGCTTCTGGTCGAGTGCTTCCATGATCGCGCGGGTGAAGCCCCCCGATCCACCGAAATTGGCTTGTCGAATAACTTGAACCTTGTCATGCACCTGCGGACGCGTCGCAATCGCCTCTTCAAGGCGCGCCTCTTCGCTCTGCTCGACAATGATCAATCGCTGCAAAGTTTGCCATAGAAGCTCGTCGGACAAAAACGTCTCGATGTTGGCGAGGACGTAAGTTTCTCGATTGTACGTGGAAAACCCCACCGCCATCGCGACATCTTGAACCACCGCGACTTCGCCATCCCATGTCGCGTTGCTCAAGGTCACAGGGGCGCCTTCGGCTTCGATTTCGAAGTAGAGGCGCGTGTCCGCCGCGGCGTCGTTGCTCGGTGCCACATCGATTCTGATGACTTGGTTGCGACCGTCGAACTCGTCGGTGCTCAAGAGGCTCGTCGTGCCACTGGCGCGGTTTCTGTAAACATTGACCCGACCGCGGCCGCTAACCTCCAGCGACAATCGCCAGGAAGAAACCGTCGTCCATTTAAGCCAGTGGCTCTCGAAAACGGCGTTGAAATAAGTATCAAAGCTGAAGCTTTCCCCGTCCCCGAAGTCAGCCGCAAAACGCGTAGCGATCGCTAGGCTCGCGGGCTTCCCAGGCGCCGGTTTCCGCTTGGCATAGAGGGCGAGCAAGCCTTCGTCTTGTGGGAATACTACTCTTTGCAGGGAATGCCACATTAAGATTATCTACTATTAGGTTGGCCCCGGATGCTCAAGCCATAAGGCAGTACCAATTGAGGGCGCAAGCTTAAAAGGTCATTCGGCATAAAAGCTGCGGCTTGCCGGCGATTGCGAACTCTCACTTGGGTTGCCGAAATACGCCCATCAAATCACGATGGCTATCAGCGTTGCGGGCAAAATGGGTCAGCAAATTCGCGTGCAGCACTAATACCAACCTTGATGCTGACCCATTGTGACGGCCTATCGAGGTTTCCGGCAAGGAGGGTGGTGCGCCGTGATGCGGGGCATCACAAGCGGCGCGCAACACCGTCCGGAAACTTCGATAGGCTGCCCGAAGGGTCGTGTTTCCGGCTTCCTCGGGGCGTCGAAACCGCTTGACGATTGGCGCATCACAAGGGCGGTTCGACGCACCGGAGCGCGAACACAAGGCTTTGAAAACACACCATACGTTTCCGGACGGGCTCT
>CAKZLS010000436.1 GCA_937127205.1 uncultured Rhodospirillales bacterium | reverse complement strand
ACACCAGCAAGAGCAGCAGGATTGCCATGTCGGTGGCGCGGCTCACATAACGCACGCGGGCGATGACGATCCGCCGCACCAACAGGCCAACCAGACCCACCATCATGGCGATGGCAGCCAGTTTGCCCACGGGCTGCAGCATGACGATGGGCAGCGGCGGTACCGCCACGAAGTAGCGGACGTGGCGGAGCAGGACTACCAGCAGTCCCCAATGGAACATCATGGAGAACAGCCACAACACCTTGTCCGCCCGGAACAGGCTTTCGAACAGGAACACCTCCCGGCAAAGCCGGAGCGCGACGCCGGCACGGGTGATGGGCGCCGGCGTGGTGGCGATGCGGAGCGGCGACGGCGTGACGGCATAGCGCCAAACACGGCCCGCCATGGCGACCACGAAAATCGCCAGAGACAAGGTCAATAGAATGGATACTGCGATCGTCAACACGGTCATCGGTTTTTCCGGTTCGCCATCCAAGCAGGGAAAGGAGCGGCTGCCGTTGCGGCCGGGACCGGCAGAGTTCGGCGGGCCGCTCCCACTTCGTCACACGCAGCCGGTAGGTTTCGGCAGGCCGGCGATTTTGCAGGCCTGTTTGGCGGGTCCGTAGGGGAACAACTCATACAGATACTTGTTGCTTCCCTTGTCCTGTCCCAGGCGTTTGCCGACCGCCTTGGTGAGCACGCGGACGGCCGGAGCGATCTGGTATTCCTGGTAGTAGTCCCGCAGAAACTTAACCACTTCCCAATGCTCCTCGGTCATATCCAGTTCTTCGTCCTTGGCGATCTTGTCGGCGAGTTCCTCGCTCCAATCATCCAGATTGACGATGTAGCCTTCTTCGTCGTGGTTGATGGTCTTGCCGTTGAGTTCGTACATGACGTGTCGCTCCTTCAGTTTGCCGTTCGGTTGTTGTCAGCGTATCGGTCGCGTTCTCAGAGCCAGGACTGGACGGTTTGCCGATCGATCGTAAGGTCCACGAATCCGCCGTAATCGACGGGTTCCACCCCCTGGAGTACCTGACTGGCGTCCAGCCCGCGGATGGCAAGGTCGGGCGCCAGGACGAAAAAGTCGTAGGCGTTGACGGCGCCGGCCACGAGATCGGACTGGGAGGTGCCGCGAAGCGATGCGTAAACCGCGTCCTCCATGAGAAGGATGGCCGATCCCGGCACTGCGCGGTTGAGACAGGCTTGCAGGTTGGTCCGCTCGAAGGGGGATTTGTTGACGAGATGCAGCATCGTTCTGGCCTTTCTGCTTTGACGTCTTTTAGGCGGTCAGCACGACGTCCATGGACTCCATCAGAGCGCTCATGTCGTCTCGCCGAAGCACCGTGGTCGGAATGATGAAGTCGTCGGGCGTCAACCCACGTTCTTCGATGGATTCTTTTTCCACGTAGATTTTTTCCACGCCGTAGTCTTCGAGCGCGCCGTAGGTTTTCGAAAAATCCTTCAACGCAAGCTCGGCGGGTTTCTGGTTCTTCTTGATCTGAAAAACGCCGTCGTCGAGGAAGGCGAGGTGGACGTCCTGCTCGAACATGGCGGCGATCAACACCATCTCGAGCTCTTCGAGCGCATAGATGGTGCCGTGCGGCGCCTTTCGATTGACGTAGAGAAATCGCTTTACGACGATTTCGGCGGGTGTGTCATCTGGATGGGTCATGGGTTCGCTCCTCAATCGCCGAACACGACGGTCCGTTCCGCGTCGATGCAGGATTCGATGAATTCACCGAGACCGGTTATCCGGAAGCCGTCGGCGAGCGAGTCGTCGGTAATGCCCCGCCGCAGCCCGGCGGCGACGCAGATGGCCAGGTCGACGGGATGGTCTTCCGCCAGCGCCGCCCACCGCTTGACGATGTTGCGGTCGTCGCTTTGGGGGGCCGAGAACTTCGTCCCGTTCAGCACGCCGTCGTAATAGAAGAAGATCCGCCGGATGCTGTGACCCTTGTCGAGCGCATGGGTCGCGAAGTGATAGGCGGAATCGGAAGCCTGATGGTTGTATGGACCTTCATTGACCATGATGACGTAGTCCATTTTCTTGCCCCTTCGACGGTGATCCGGTTGCCTAGAAGTAAACATGCGTGGAGGCATTCAGGCTCGGGCGCGCGAGCCGCCAGTCATCCACGTGGTACTTGGTGAACGGGAGGCCGGTGAGTTCGAAGAACCGCGGCCAGCCGATGCGGCCGATCCATTCGCCCATGCGCTCGAACGGCCGGGCGTTGGCCTTGTAGGCGCCGAGGATGTTGTGGACGACCTCGGTGACCTCGGGCCAGCGCGGCGGATTGTTGGGCAGGCCCGCCGCCACCAGCTTGTGAAAACTCGGCTTGGTGCGCGTCGACGAATGCTTGCCGCCAACCCAAATCGCGAGCTTGCTGTGGACCGGATCGTTAATCCGCATGGGCGGGCAGGGCGGGAAACAGGCGCCGCAGCAGACGCATTTCTTCTCGTCCACTTCCAGGCTCGGTTTGCCGTTGACCACCGCCGGGCGGATCGCCGCCGTGGGACAGCGCGCCACAACTGCCGGCCGCTCGCAGACCTGTGCCACCAGGTCGTGATTGATGGTCGGTGGCTTGGTGTGCTGAATGTTGATGGCGATATCGCCCTGGCCGCCGCAATTGATCTGGCAGCACGACGTGGTGATCTTCACCTGGTTCGGCATCTCTTCGTGGGTGAACTCGTGATGCAGCGAGTCCATCAACGACTTGACCACGCCGGACGCGTCCGTCGCCGGGATATCGCAATGCAGCCAACCCTGGGTGTGGGAAATCATCGTCACCGACGGGCCCGTGCCGCCCACCGGAAAGCCGTGTTCCCCCAGGCTTTCGATCAGCGGCGCGACCCGGTCCGCCGATCCCACCATGAACTCCACGTTGGAGCGCGTGGTGAAGCGAAGAAATCCGTCGGCGTGGGTGTCGGCGATCTCGCACAGCGTGCGGATGGAGTACACGTCCAATTGCCGCTGGGTGCCGGCACGCACCGTCCACACTTCCTCGCCACTTCGGGCAACGTGATGCAGGACCCCGGGACGCGGGCGGTCATGCCACTTCCACTGACCGTAGTTGCGTCTGAGCAGCGGGTGCATGAGCGGCATCGGATCGGGAACGCCACTTTCGATGGGTCGACGTGGTGGAGCCAACGTATTTCCTCCCTCTCGATCGGTTTTTGCTCGGACGCGCGAGGCGGTCCGGTGCGGCTACTCCGCCGCCGGCGCGGGCGCGGCTTTCCGCTCCCGCCACTTGGCTACTTCCTCATCCCAGCCGTCCATGCGGACATAGGAGTTGGCCCGCGGATGGCTGATCATGTTGGGATCCAGATCGAGCTCGATTCCTTCCAGGAAATTGACCAGGCCGATCCGTTCGACCATCTCGCCGATCCGCTCGTGTTCGAGAGCGTTGTCGACGAAGAAATCGAGGACCCGCTGCGCGACCCCGAGGAGTTTTTCGTAGTCCTCGTCCGTTTTCATCGGCATGAAGGGAACCACCACCGTGCCCATGAGGTCGCCCACCTTGAGCGTCCGCTTGCCGCCGATCAGAACCGTCACCCCGCGATCGCGGCCGGGGTTCAGGGCCTTGGTGAGGACATTGATGCAATGCATGCAGCGCACGCAGCTTGCGTTGTCCACCTCGAGGGAATCGTCGTCGTTCAACGACAAGGCGTCGGTGGGGCACAGCCGGATGACATTGTCGATCATCCATTTGCGGCCGTTCTGCTCGACGTAGGCCTTGAATGCTTGCTGATCCACGCGGATGTCGTCGCGCCAGGTTCCGAAGGTGGCGAAGTCGGAGCGATGGACGGCGTTGGAGCAATCGTTGGCGCAACCCGAGAATTTGAACTTGAGCTTGTAGGGCAGCGACGGCCGGTGAATGTCGTCGAGGAAATTGTTGACGATGAGCCGCATGGCCTTGGCTTCGTCGTAGCAGGAGTGTTCGCAGCGGGCGTGGCCGACGCACGATATCGACGTGCGGATACCCGCCCCGGCGCCGCCGAGATCGAAGCCCATCTCGTTGAGCTCGTCGAAGCAGGGCTGGACGTTTTCGGTGCGGCAGCCCTGCAGCATGATATCGCCGGTTTGGCCATGAAGCGCGATCAGGCCCGACCCGTACTTTTCCCACACGTCGCAGATCTGGCGGAGCGATTCGGCGCTGTAGTGGGTGCCGGGGGCGGGGATGATGCGGAGTGTGTGAAATTCGGCGGATTCCGGGAATTCCTCGGCGATTTCCGAGAACCGCGCGATGATGCCGGCGCCGTAGCCGAGCACGCCCACGGTGCCGCCCTTCCAGTATCCGGTGCGGGTTTCGTAGGATCGCTCGAGCTGCCCGAGCAGATCCTTCATCATGGGAGCGTATTGTTTGTCCTCGGATTCGGCCAACCGTTTGAGGCCGGTTACGAAGCTTGGCCACGGTCCGCTTTCCAGCTGGTCAAGCATGGGCGTTGCAGGCATCGGCTTGGACATCGATCGCTCACCTTCCATCCCGTCGCGGTTTTGCGTGGGACTACCGAAATCCATCGATGACTGGCGAGCCGGCGTCCGAAAGGCGAGCGTTAGGTCACGGGGAGCGGTCTACCGACCGCCTCATTTTCAACGACACTTCAACTTCTACGACCCGTAACACCGTCCTTTCGGCTCTGAACAATCGAACTTAGATACCGTCGTCTCCCAATTCATCGGCCGCGGATTCACCGGCAGCCCTTCTTTTTTTGTCGGTCACTCCGGCCTCGTGAGCCGGTAACCCATTTGAGTTTGATATTAGTATATCCTGATACGTTCGGCAAGTTTTTTATTTCGAGAACATGACGGTTATTTCCTGTCATTATTTGCGAATCATTGTCGTTTAACAAATAATGTTGATAATCGTTTTCAATTCGCCAAGAAAAAGCAGTAATTAGTCAATCAAGCGAATTTGGTCAAATTGAGGCGAGAATCGCGCGGGAAAACCGGCTCAATGTAGGCCAGCGTAATACGCGCGCAGGACCTCCAGCACCTCCGGACGGCTGAACTCGGCCGGAACATTTCCGCCGTTCTTGAACATCTCGCGCAGCCGGGTGCCGGAGATCTGCAGCCGGTCCTCGTCGCCGTGCGGGCAGGTGCGTCCGGTGGCGATGCCGCCGCAGCGGTAGCAGTGGAAGGTCACGTCCATCTTCAGCGGCCGGGTGATCAGACGATCTTCCGGGACGGTATCGAAGATGTGGTGGGCGTCGAACGGGCCGTAATAGTCGCCGACGCCGGCGTGGTCGCGACCGACGATCAGGTGCGAGCAGCCGAAGTTCTGGCGAAGCACGGCATGCAGCAGGGCTTCGCGCGGTCCGGCGTAGCGCATCTCGATGGGATAGCCCGCCTGCACGCAGGTGCCGGGTACGAAGTAGTGCTCCACCAGGGCGTCGATGGCGCGGGTGCGCACCTCGGCCGGGATATCGCCGGGCTTCAAGGCGCCCAGCACCTGGTGGATCATCACCCCGTCGCAGACCTCCACCGCCACCTTGGCCAGGTATTCGTGGCTGCGGTGCATGGGGTTGCGGGTCTGGAAGGCGGCGACCCGGGACCAGCCCTTCTCGGCGAACAGCGCGCGGGTTTCGGCCGGACGCAGGAACAGGCCCTTGTAGCGCTCCGGATAGACACCCTCGCTCAGTGCCCGCACCCGCCCGGCGAGGTTGACGTCTGACTGGTTCTGGATCTTGGCGACGCCCGGATGGGCGGGGTCGGTGGTCCGATAAACGTGCGTGCATTCGAAATCCGGCTCGGCCTCGTATTGCTCGGTGACCTCGAGGAGGCCCATGATGTCGCCGGTCTCGGCGTCGCCGAGCGCCACCTCTTCGCCGGGGGAAATGGCATCGGCGATATCGCGCGCGCAGGACAGTGTGATCGGGATCGGCCAGAAGGTGCCGTCGGCGAGACGCATATCGGCGCAGGCGCCCTGCCAGTCCTCGAAGCCCATGAAGCCGTCGAGCGGGGTGTAGGCGCCCATGGCCAGCATGATCAGGTCCGAGGTCTCGCGGCTGGTCATCGGGACCTGCTTCAGCGTCAGCGCGCGCTTGCGCTCCTCGGCGCGCTCGGCTTCGGCGATGAGCAGCGGCTTGAGCTGTCCGCCGCCGTGGGGTTCCACCAACCCGGTCATCGTACTAGACCCCGGTTCCTAAGCCGCCGCGCGGTTGCGGGCTTCGCGATAGCGCGCCAGCAGCATCGCCGTCGGCCGATAGTACGCGTGCGCGAACTTGGAGAACGGCGAATAGGCCAGCAGGAAAAACACCATCGTCAGGTGGACGAAGTAGGTGGGGTAGGCGAGGCCCGGCAGCTCCGCCGCCCGGGTAATCTGGGCAAGAAACCCGGTCACCGCCACCAACAAGAGCACACTGACGAACAGCCAGTCGTTGTAGGTGGTCTTGCCGGCCTTCTCCTTGTCGACCCAGCGCCGCACCATGAACACCGCGCAGGCGCCGATCACCGCGATCCCGCTGACGTTGCCGAGGATCTTCAACGGATCGGTTTGCGCCATCGGCGGG
>CAKZLS010000435.1 GCA_937127205.1 uncultured Rhodospirillales bacterium | reverse complement strand
GTCCGTGGCCAGGACATCCAGGAGCGCTCCTATCTCCTGGCCACGGCCACGACCGGCGGAACGTATTATCCGGTGGGGGTCGCGCTGGCGACCCTGACCAAGGTCAAGCTGCAGCCCACGGACAAGATCTCCATGTCGGCGATCACGTCGGCGGGCTCGGGCGAGAATGTCAAGCTGCTGCGAGAAGACGAGGCGCAGTTCGCCATTCTTCAGGGTCTGTATGGGGCATGGGCATGGAATGGCACCGGCAAGGTCGCCGCCGACGGTCCGCAAAAAGAACTCCGCTCCGTGTCGATGTTATGGCAGAACGTTGAGCACTTCGTCGTCGATTCCGAGTTCGCCAAAACCGGAAATGCCGACGACCTGAAAAACCTCAAGGGTAAGAAGTTCTCCATCGGCAAGCGCAACTCGGGCACCGAAGGGTCGGGACGCACCATCCTCGACGGCCTCGGCATCGAGCCGGACACCTCCTTCGATCTGGTTTACATGGGCTACAATCCCAGTGCCGACGCGCTGCAAAACGGCACCATCAGCGGCATGAACATCCCGGCCGGACCGCCGGTGGCCGCCATCACCCGTGTCGCCGCGGCGTTGGAAGGCAAGATCCGTATCCTCGATTTCACCGACGAACAGATGGCCGAGGCCAACAAGGCCGCCGGGCTCGATCTCTGGACCCGCTATACCATTCCGGCCAACACGTACCCGGGACAGGCCAAAGTGATCGAGACCATGGCGCAGCCCAATTTCTTGGCGGTTCGTTCGGATGTAGAGGACGAGTCCGTGTATCTCATCACCAAGACCATCTACGAAAACCTGCCGTTCCTGCAGGGTATACACAAGGCGACCAAGGCGATGGCACTACAGAAAGCGATCAATGGTTTGCCGTTCCCGCTGCATGCCGGCGCCGTGCGCTATTACGAAGAAGTGGGCTTGACCATTCCCGAAAAGCTGATGCCTCCTAAATAGTCGGATCGACAAGCGCACCGCAGGGAGGGTCACCGGCGCGGCCGGCCCCTCCCGATTGAACGGAGGGCGTGAACCCTGCGAATCGTCCCGTGACCGCAACCGGGGAAAAGCCCCTCCCTCCGGCCGATGTGGAACTCGGTGAAAGCGAGGTTCGCGTCCGGCCTTCGGATTCCGTTCCCGGCCGGGTGGTGTTCTGGGCCGGTGTAGCGGTATCGCTGGTTCACCTGTACTTCAACACCTTGGGCACGTTTTCCGAGCTGTGGACCTCGGCGATCCACTTCGGAACTTTCGGCTTTTTGTGCGCCCTGTTGTTCCCGCTGGCCCACTCCCGGACACCGGTCGGCCAGCGGACAGTCCTGGCCATCGATATTTGCCTCGGCGTGCTGGCGTTGGCCTGTGTCGCCTACCTAATTTACAACGAGGAAGCGTTATTCGCCCGCGGCGTGCGGTTCCTGCCCGCCGACTGGATCTTTTCCATCGTCGGCATCGCACTGGCGATCGAGTTCACCCGCCGGACCACCGGCTGGATCATCCCGCTTCTGATCCTGGTGTCGCTGAGCTACGTGGTCTGGTGGGGCAAGTATGTGAGCGGGGTGTTTCATTTTCCCGGCCTGTCCGTGGAAACCGTGCTGTTCCGGGTGTTCTATGGCGCCGACGGCATGTTCGGCACAATCGCGCGCATTTCATCCACTTACGTCTTCATGTTCATCTTGTTTGGCGCCTTTCTGGTGCGCTCGGGCGCCGGGGATTTCATCATCAACTTGGCGCGGTGCGTCGCCGGCCGGTTCGTTGGCGGGCCCGGATTGGTAGCGGTTCTGGGTTCGGGCCTGATGGGATCCATCTCCGGCTCGGCGGTGGCCAATACGGTGGGCACCGGGGTGATCACCATCCCGTTGATGCGCCGCGCGGGCTTCAATCCGAGGTTCGCCGCCGGTGTCGAGGCCTCGGCCTCGACCGCGACCTGCACAGGCAGTTCGAGGATCATCCGCACTACGCCTACACGCGCGAGTTCATTGAGAAATACGATGCGCCCGCCTTCGATCCCGACGTTGCCACGGGTCAGTCCCGCTCTTCGCTGCCCCGCCCGGCGGCGTCTGGTCCGGTGTCTGGTCCGGCACCCGACGCCGCGTCATGCTCGCCCGAGGCGTCGCCCCGCCGCGACGCCGTGCTGATGAACTCGGCGCACACCCGCACCAGCTCCCTGGGTCGCACGGGCTTGCGCAGGTACCCGTCGCACCCGGCCCGCGTGGCCGCCTCCACGTCCTCGGGCAGCGCGTTGGCCGTCAACGCCACGATCGGCGTCGTCATCCCGCGCTCCCGCAGCTTCCGCGTGGCGCTCAGCCCGTCGAGCCGCGGCATCTGCATGTCCATCAGCACCAGGTCGAACGGGCCGTCGCGCTCGACCATCTCCAGCGCGTCCAGCCCGTCGGTCGCCTGCAGCACCGTCGCGCCCGCACGCT
>CAKZLS010000434.1 GCA_937127205.1 uncultured Rhodospirillales bacterium | reverse complement strand
GTGCCGCCGTGGTCGACCACCACGGCGATGCCGTTATTGTCGCGTTCCACCGCCTTGATGGAGGCGTTTTCGTAAAGCTCAATGCCTTCCTCGAGGAACCGCTGGCGGACCACGTCGACTGCCTCCGGTTCGTCCTTGGGCAGAATTTTCTGTTTCTGGATCACGCTGACTCGGGCGCCGAGGCGGCGATTGGCCTGAGCCATTTCGCAGCCGATGGGTCCACCGCCGATGATGATCAAATGATCCGGCCGTTCGGTCAGATCGAAAACCGTCTCATTGGTGAGGTAAGGCGTTTCCGCCAGTCCCGGAATATCCGGGTGCGCCGGCGAACTGCCGGTGGCGATGACGAAACGCCTTGCCTGTATCTTCTGGCCGCCGGCCTCTACTTCTCCGGGACCGGTAAACCGGGCCGCTGCCTGGATTACCTGTACTCCCAGCCCCTCGAACCGTTCCACCGAGTCATTGGGCGCGATGGCCGCAATGACGCTGTGAACGTGCTGGTGAACTTCGCCGAAGCGCACTTCCGGCTCGTGGCCGTTGACCCCGAAGCGGCCGCCGGTCCGGACACTGTGTGCCGTATGGGCGGCGGCGATGAGCGACTTGGAGGGCACGCAGCCGTAATTCAGGCAATCGCCGCCCATTTTGCCCTTCTCGATGAGCACGACACTCGCGCCCATCTGGACCGCTCCGGCGGCAACGCTCAGGCCGCCGGAGCCGGCGCCAATGATGCACAGGTCGGTCTTGATCGGATCACTCATCGCCATGCCTCCTCGGGTCAGCCTTCAACCACCAGTCGGTAATCGGGGGTGGGGTTCAGCGGGCAGGAGTACACATACTCGCCGGGCTTCAAGGTGATTTCGTAATCCTTGGTGGCTCCGGTTGTCAGGCCGCCGCCGGATACGCTGGGGAGTGTCGCGCGGTCGACCAGGCCGTCGCCCCGCAGCCAGAAGCCGAGCTCGTAAGGGACGTTCTTGTTGGTGACCCGGAAGATGTAGTTACCCGGCTTGAGCTTGAGCGTTTCGGCCTCAGCCAGACGCTGATCCCCGGTGTCGGCGTTGATGGTCTTGCAGTCGGCGGCAGACTTCGGTGAATAGCCGCGATCGACACCGTTCTCGGACTCCACGAATTGGCAACCGGTCTGGGTGAGGTCGATAACCGTGGCGCTATCGGCCGACGCGCTTTGCATGCCGCTGGCGGCGAGAATACCGGCCGCCGCGGTGACGGCGAACAGGCCGGTACGGGCCGTCGAACGGGTTGTTTTGGGGACGTTCATTTTGCTCTCTCCTTTTGGAAATGAACCATGCCTGTTGAGTTAAGGCATTCCAGGCGCGATATGAAATGCCAATCGGCTCTTGATTCAATAGCTCGCGGCTATGTGATGGCCCGTGTGCGAACAATCAGGGAACATCGGTAAGGGACGGCGACAATGGATATGCATCAGATCCGCTATTTCCTGACGGTATCGGAGACGTTGAACTTCACCCGGGCGGCCGAGCAGTGCAACGTGGCGCAGCCGTCGCTGACCCGCGCGGTGCAGAAACTGGAGCAGGAATTGGGCGGGCCGCTGTTTTCGCGCGAGCGCAGCCGGACCCATATGACCGAACTGGGCCAGCGCATCAAACCCTATCTTTAGTGGTTCGGATCTAACATATGGTACCCATACGACGGCCTTCCGAGTTCCGCTGGTTAGGCGCGTGGCGCGGCGTGATGCTGTCGCATCACATGCGCCGCGCAACGACGCCAGGGGGCTCGGAAGGCCGCCCTTCGGGCCGCGTTTCCCGCTCCCTC
>CAKZLS010000433.1 GCA_937127205.1 uncultured Rhodospirillales bacterium | reverse complement strand
CTCTAATGGATTATTTGCGTTTTCGGTAGATGAGCTCGATCCGGCCCAATGGTCCGCGACAAATGCGCCGCGATTACCCGCAGGCCGGACCGGACCGGTGGTGGAGTCCCGGCGGGTCTGATGCTCGAGTTCCGAATTCAATTCAGCCCCGAGGCAGACGCAGTAGGCCGAGACAAAAAACCACAGCAGCAGTATGACGACGGCGCCAACCGAGCCGTAGGTTTCATTGTAGCTGCCGAAGTTTTCCACATAGATGGAAAAAGCAACGGATCCCGCGAGCCAAAGCGCCGTCGCGACGGCGGCCCCCGGGGTGATCCAGCGGAATTTCGCAGCCGCGCGGCTGGGACCCCAACGATAGAGAATTGCAAGCGCCACGACAGCCAAACCGGCAATCACCGGCCAGCGCGCGAGCGACGCCACCCTCTCAAGGGCGCCGCCTAGGTTAATGAACGCCAGGACGGCCGGCACGCCAGCGATCAGCGCGATTGCGGCGACGACGAAAAGAACGGCCCCCGCCGTGAACAAGAGCGCGACGATGTTAAGACGAATGAGACCCCGAGTTTCGTTTTCTCCGTAGGCGATGTTGAGCGCCATGAAGAGTGCCTTGGTCCCTTTCGCGGAACTCCATACCGCCAATAGCAGACTGAACAACAATCCAACACCAACGGCGGTGTTTTCCCGTGCCGACACGGCGGTCAGCTGGCTGTCCAGCAGGTCGAAGGCCCCGGCCGGCATGAGGCTGCGAAGCGGCGCCAATTGTGCCGTAACTTCCGCGGGGTCGGAGATGAGACCATAAGTCATCACCAAGGCGGCCAAGGCCGGGAAGAGTGCCAACAAAGCATAGAACGCGACACCGGCCGCAACGATCGACAGGTTGTCCGAGGCAATCTGATCCTTGACGCGCAGCAGTACGTCTTTCCACCCGCTCTTCGAAATGGCGCTCGGCTTATCAGCGAATTCGCCGTGAGCACCGGCGCGATACTTTTCCATTGCGACTTGTTTCCCGCTCAGTTGATTCACAACGGCACCATCAGCGTCACGACCAACGACGCCTAGGGAACACCGGCCGACCGATGCGGACTGACGCGTTCAGTTGCGGGCGCCGGGAGAGGACGCGATGCCCGCGCGGGCCGCCGGCTTTCCGAGATCAGCCACGCCAAACCCGCCCCGACCATCAGCGACGGGACCGGGTTGTCACGGACGGCGCGTCCGAAGCCGCTGAAGAAACCGACTCCCCGCCGGTTTAAATACTGGATTGTCCAATCCACCATGGCATCGCGGGACATCCGGTCGCTAAACACAGATAATCGCCGATCGATGCCCGCGCGGGTCAAAGCAATATCCCGCTCCAGTTCGTCGGGCGATTTTAGGCTGGATCCACTCATCGGACCTTCTCCATCACCATTTCCCGATCCTCACGCATCGATCGCATGGTGCGCTCCGGCATCAGATTGCCGGCTTTCATTTTCGACTGGCCCTGCTGGATCAAGATAAAAGCGATCAGCGCGACAACGCCGCCAACGAGCAGTGCCGCGTACGTGGGGGCCATGACGTTGGACAACGCGAGCACCAGGGCCTGCAAAAGAACGATCAGGGCGGTGAAGGCGATAAGCATTCCGGCGAGCAGACT
>CAKZLS010000432.1 GCA_937127205.1 uncultured Rhodospirillales bacterium | reverse complement strand
CGCAGCCGGTGCTTACTTCGCGTATTTAAACTCTGGCAGAGCCTCCACCATTTCTTTGGTGACGCCCAGCACCACAAACTTGCCGGCTATGGGAGCGTTGAACTTGCTGACGTCGACAAGAATGAATTTCTCGCCCATTCCCAGGAATCCGCCGACGCCGACGATTGCGTAGGCGACGCCGGTGTCCTTGTCGATGATAAGATCGTGGACCGACCCGAGCGTCTGCGGGGGTGACGCATCGTTGATGATGTCTTTACCGAGAATGTCATTCTTCGCGCTCCATCCGGAGACGATTTTGTCGATTTTATCCTTGGAACTCACCACGCTCCCCACCGGGGGTTCCTGCGCGGCGGCGCGGTCCGTTGTTGAGAACGTCACGCAGCCCAGTACGGCCGCGGAAATAATCAGGTTTCTGATCACGAAATAACTCCCTCTCAATGAATGCTCGTTTGTGTCAACCTTGTGGCAGTTGAACGCGGTATCCTTAGAGGCAACCTCTCTGCCAAGCGAGTGAAAAGTTCGCTCTTCGTTGCGCCGTTTCCGGGTTGAGTACGTGGACATGAGTTTGTCCATGCGGGTTTGGTGTCCGTGGTATTCAACGCTCGGATCGGCTTAAAGTGTTGAGGTTGAACGGCGGTTCGTCTGTGCTTCCAGGTAACCGTTGTCCGCCCAGGACTTTTCCCAATGTAATGAAAGGAGGATTTCTATGTGGTGCACCCCCTCCGGGATGATCATGATTGCCGTGGGCGCGGGTTTGATGATTGCCGCGGTCGTCTTGGGTTATGGGATCCAGCCTGAAATGGCGGAGCTCGGCATGGAGGGCTACCAAGCACAGTCCGGCGTTATGGGATCGCTGAGTTTCGTTCTGTTCGCCTTCGGCTTTCCCCTCGGCGTCGGAATCACCGCCATCGGCGCCATGCGCGGAGGCGGTACGCCGTGGCGACGATTGCTGTGGTTCGCCGCGTTGGTTATGGGCGGTGTGTTGTCGGCCGTCCTGGTGCCGCTGATCTTCGGCCGCACACTCGGCGGTGCCTTTTTTGGCTCTGGCGGCATTATCATTCTTGTTCTGGTCCTGATAACCACCTGGTTCTGGGGAGCGAACCGCGCCCGGTTGCCGCAAGGCGCGCGATTTTCAGAGGATCTAAAGGGCGGCGGGTATATTTGTTTTGCCATGGCGGCTTGGAACCTGTGCGGTCTTGGCGATATGCCGTCGTTCGTCCTGTCACCGGAGACGATGCTCGCCGTGGGGTCCCTGCCGTTTGCCGTGGGTCAGATGAAGAGCGTGATGGTCCTGCTTTTGCTCGGCTGGGCGCTGACGGCGCTTGGACAGCGGGCGGCTCTTCGACAGGCGGCGCGTGCGGATGGCGTCCGAACACCCTAATTAGAATGGGGAGAGGCGAGTCGTCTCGGCTGGGTACCACGAAGAGCGTTCCATGATTTTCGCGCGCGTTTTGCAAGTCGTTGTATTGTTGGTGGTTCTGGCCGGCTGCAGCCGGGTGCAGTTTGCGTACAATCAGCTGGACTGGGTGATCCCCGACTATCTCGAAACCTATGTGGACTTCTCGGAAGAACAGCGCGTGATGCTCGATGACAGGGTCGACGCTCTGCTGAACTGGAACTGCAGCACCCAGGTCGCTACTTACGCGGCGATGCTACGCTCCGCGAACAACGACCTTCAATCCGGAACCATGTCCAAGGAGCGCCTCGAGGAATACAGAGTACAATTGGAAGGGCACTGGCGAGCGATGATGAGCCGAGCGAGTCCGGGGATCGCCGACGTGCTTGTGACCTTGAGCGACGAACAAGTCGACGGGGTGTTCGCCGTGTTCAAGGATAAGAATGAGGAATGGCTTGAGGATTTCGAAGATGAAACGGACGAGGAGCGGCGCGATCGGTACCGAGAACGGATGACCGACGAATTGGAGCGCTGGTTGGGTCCGTTGGGCTGGCCGCAGCAACGCGCTGTGCTCGACTGGAGCAACCGTCTCATACCGTTGGGGCTTTTGGGCTTGCAGGCGCGTCAGCAATGGCAGGCGAATCTGCAAGAGGTGATGGGCAACCGCGATGACGAAGCCGCTTTCCGAGCGGGGATCGAAGAGCTTTTCGTCAACGCCCGGGCGCTCCGCGCCCCGGCCATCCAAGAGCGGTTCGAAGAAAACAGGGTGCTCGGCCTCGACTTAATTCAGACGGTTGGCGCGGATTTGAATGACGACCAACGA
>CAKZLS010000431.1 GCA_937127205.1 uncultured Rhodospirillales bacterium | reverse complement strand
GCCAGGTCGGCCTCGGCCGAATCGTTCACCACGTCGGCGGCCGACAACCCGCGATCGGGATCCATGCGCATGTCGAGAGGACCGTCGGCGCGGAACGAGAAACCCCGCTCCGCCGCCTCGATCTGATTGGACGAGACACCGAGATCCATGGCGACACCGTCCACCCGCTCAACGCCCCGCGCAGCCAGCAACGCCACCATATCGCCGAACGCGCCGCGCACCACGCTCAGCCGCCCGGAGTACAGGCGCCCCAGTTCGGCGGCGCGCTCGCAAGCCTCGGGGTCGCGATCGATCCCCAGCACCATGCACGGCGCGGCGTCGAGAACGGCGGCCGTGTATCCGCCGGCGCCGAACGTGGCGTCCACATAGAGCGCGTCCGCCCGAGGCGCCAAGGCCTCCACCACCTCGTTCAACATCACCGGCGTATGGATGGGAGCCGCGGTCATGGCTGTGAACCCTCGTCGCGCCTACGCCTGTCGCGGGGCCTGCGCGGCAAGGTCGCGCCAGAAGCACGCGCGCGCTCGAACGCTTTCTTGCTGTGCTCGCGATAGGTCTCCGGATCCCACACTCGAAACCGCTCGCCACTGCCGACAAACATAACCTCGCCGGATATTCCGGCATGCTCGAGAAGCTCGGCCGGCAACACCACACGGCCCTCGGGGTCGAAGGGCAGCGGGTGGGCATTTTCCAGAATCACCGACGACATGTCGTCCTGCTCGTCGGAAAACAGGTCCATGTCATCGACGCTCTCGGCCATCCAGGCCATGTACGACTCGTCACACACCTCCAGGGCCGGAAACTTGAACGAAGGGAACGCATACACGCCGGCGAAGCTGGAGCGCGGCTCGGCCTCAAGCAAGCCGTCGCGAAACGGCTTCGGCACCGATACCCGGCCCTTCCGGTCAATCTTGTTGACGTGTTTGCCAACCAGCAACGGCATTTCGGACCCCAGAGAAACCTCACTGCCGGCGTCCGTTTTGGATCGCCGATTCGCCACAAACGCGAGCCGCTCCCAGATAGCCCACTTTGCAGGGTATTACTGGGATATCATGGGCATATTTGGGCGTCAATGGGTTACTATGGGATTACATAGATAAATTAACTGTAAACAAGGACTCAAAAGAACTTATAGCCACCCTAAATAAGTTACTCTCAAGATCGCGAGCCCCCCTGTACAGGTAATATCGGCGAATCGTTTAGGTCCTTTTCACGAGTCTTTCACGAAGCAAGCAGAGCGGCAAGAAAAAGCGAAAAGGAATGTTCTTTCTATGTTCTGCTCGCCGAACAAAAACAAGAACGAAAATAGAACAATAGAAAGTGCCAGACGGCCTGTAAGCCGGGTTCTGTACCCGGGCGCGAGACCCGGGTGATGGCCATTCATCTGGGACGCCCGTTACCGGACGCCTCGCGCGACCGACCCGGACGGCGGCTCGAAAACCCGCCTGCCGGCCGAAGCCGGCGCGCCGTCCCTATTTGGTCTTGCTCCCGGTGGGGTTTACCGTGCCGCCGCCGTTGCCGGCGGCGCGGTGCGCTCTTACCGCACCCTTTCACCCTTACCGGCGGGCCGAGGCCGGGGCCGGCGGTTTGCTTTCTGTGGCACTTTCCCTAGGGTCGCCCCCGCCGGGCGTTACCCGGCACCGTGTTTCCGTGGAGCCCGGACTTTCCTCCCCCGGCGGAGCCAAGCCCCGCCAAAGGCGGCCATCCGGCCGTCTGGCGGAATTAAGGGTAGACCCTGACGGAGAACGGGCGCAAGACCGGACCGTCCAGTAGTATCTTGGCGGATGGTCAACTACCGCCGCGTGCGCGTTTCCGCCGGCACCGGATTGCGATCACAGACCGATGAGGCTCCCGGATTACGCTCGCGCTCCATCCAGGCTACAAGCTGGCTGAGAGATGGTATCAAAAGCGAATTTGGAGGAAAAATGCCTCTAGCCATCAAAGATGAAGGCATTGTCGATCTCGCGCATCGTCTCGCGGCGCTCACGGGCGAGCCCGTCAGCAAAGCCGTGCGCATCGCGGTCGAAGAGCGCCTCGAGCGCGAGAAAGCACGCCGAAGCGGCGCACCGTTGCGCGAGCGGCTGCAGGCAATCGCACATCATTGCGCAAGCTTGCCGGCCATAAGCGACCGAACGGACGACGAGATCCTGGGCTATGATGAACGCGGGCTGCTGGGTCGACGTTAATCGACACCTTCATCATCATTCGTAGCCTGGATGGAGCGCAAGCGGAATCCGGGA
>CAKZLS010000430.1 GCA_937127205.1 uncultured Rhodospirillales bacterium | reverse complement strand
CCCGAGACTCTCCGCCTATGGCGCGATGCCGGCGCCCATGTGGACGGCCAGCGGGTTCACATTCCGCGCCGCATGGCCTGGTCTTTGTTGCGGACGGCACCCAGGGAGTTCGTGCAGCATGCGCGCAACCCGGAGCGCAGTGTCACCATCGGCGGCGACAATGCCGTGTTCGCGCCGGTGTACGGACCGCCGTTCGTCCGCGATCTTGATGGCGGGCGACGATATGGCACGATCGAGGATTTCCGCAATTTCGTGAAACTCGCCTACCTGACCCCGATCCTCCACCACTCGGGCGGCACGGTCTGCGAGCCGGTGGATCTGGCGGTCAACAAGCGTCACCTGGACATGGTCTACAGCCACATCCGTTATTCCGACAAACCGTTCATGGGATCGGTGACCGCGGGAGAGCGGGCCGCGGATTCGATCCGGATGACCGAAATCGTGTTCGGCAAGGAATTCGTCGACCAGAACACAGTGATGGTAAACCTGATCAATTCCAACGCACCGCTGACCTTCGACGGCACCATGCTGGCCTCCTTGCGCACCTACGCCGCCGCCAATCAAGCCTGTATCGTCTCCCCGTTCATCCTTTCCGGCGCCATGAGCCCGGTGACCATGGCTGGGACTCTGGCCCAATTGCTGGCGGAGGCGATGGCGGGGATGGCATTGACGCAACTGGTCCGTCCCGGTGCTCCGGTGGTGTTCGGAGCCTTCGTCAGTTCCATCTCCATGCAGTCCGGCGCGCCGACCTTCGGATCTCCTGAGTCGACCTTGATGCTGAGTGCCGCCGCCCAATTGGCGCGGCGCCTCGGTGTTCCGTTTCGCTCCGGCGGATCCCTGACCGCGTCCAAAATTCCCGATGCCCAGGCCGCCTCCGAAAGCGCCAACACGTTGCTGCCGACACTGCTGTCGGGGGTGAATTTCGCGCTGCATTCCGCTGGGTGGCTGGAGGGTGGCCTTTGCTCAAGCTACGAAAAGTTCGTCATGGATACCGATCAACTCGGGATGATGCAGGTGATCGCCCAGGGCATCGATCTCAGCGAGGCGGCCCAGGCCATGGACGCCATCAAAGAAGTGGGGCCCGGGGCGCATCACTTGGGGTCGGCACATACTCAGCTTTACTTTGAGTCCGCATTTTACCGCTCGACGATTTCCGATAACAACTCGGTGGAACAATGGCAGGCGGAGGGGAGCCTGGATGCCGCGCAACGCGCGAACAAGCTATGGAAAGAAATGCTGGCCAGCTACGAAGAACCCGGTATCGATCCCGCCATCGACGAAGAGTTGCAGGCCTTTGTCGCGGAACGTAAGGCCTCCATGCCGGATTCCAATGTCTAACCGACCGCGCCGCGCCTGCGGGTATCTCGAGCCATGAATCGCTATTCCATCTTCAGCCTGGCGAAGGGGGCGTTGAACGGCCATCGCCGCTGGAAACGCGCCTGGCGCAGCCCGGAACCGAAAGCCGAATACGACGCCATCATTATCG
>CAKZLS010000429.1 GCA_937127205.1 uncultured Rhodospirillales bacterium | reverse complement strand
ATTTGTAGAGCCGGCGGAGCAGCAGCACTTCCATGGCCACGCCGGCGAGACCGACTAAGACGCTAGCGGCAACCGCCGCTATGGCAAAGCTCCACAGTCCGCCCCCTGCCCCGCTACTGAGATTGGCGGCCAGGGAATAGGCGATGTACGCCCCCAGCATGTAGAGCGAGCCATGGGCGAAGTTGACGATGCGGGTGACACCGAAGATCAGCGACAGCCCGCACGCAACCAGGAACAGCGCGCCCGCGTTGGCGAGACCGGTCAGGAACTGAACGAGGGCGAAACTGAAGTCCACGGGAAACCGCGAACGCCGGCGTTAATTGGCCGGGCGCAGGTTCGCCGCCTCGGCCTCGCCCGGCAGATAGTCGGCGCCGGCGCCGAACCGCCAATTCACCATGCGCGGCATCCCGTCCTTGACCGTCAGCGTGCCGACGAAGGTGCCCATGGTGCTCTGCTGGTCTGCGACCCGGTATTCGATCGGCCCCAACGGCGTGTCCAGCTCCAGCCCGCGCAGAGCCTCCACCAGGGCCTCGGGCTCCGTCGAGCCCGCCTTGGTGATAGCCTCGGCCACCGTGTACAGCGCCGCGTACCCGACCACGGACCCAAGCCTCGGATAATCGTCGAACCGCGCCATGTAAGCCTCGCGGAACTTGACGTGCTCGGCCGTCTCCAGGTCGTACCAGGGGTAGCCGGTGACGATCCAGCCCTCGGGCGCCTCGTCCTTGAGGGGGTCAATCCAATCCGGCTCGCCCGCCAGCAGGCTGGCGACGGTGCGGTCCTGGAACAGCCCTCTCGTCTCCCCTTCGCGCACGAACTTGGCGAGATCGGCGCCGAAGGTCACGTTGAAGATGGCGTCGGGTTCGAGCCGGGCCAGCGCCTGGGCGGTCGCGCCGGCATCGATCTTGAATAGAGCCGGCCATTGTTCGCCCACCCATTCCACGTCGGGGCGCTTGGCCGAGAGCAGTTCCTTGAACGCCTTGACCGCCGACTGGCCGTACTCGTAGTTGGGCGCCACCGTCGCCCAACGCTTCGCCGGCAGCTTGGCCGCTTCCTCGGCCAGCATCGCCGCCTGTACGTAGGTGCCCGGCCGGAGACGAAACGTATAGGGATTGCCCTTTTCCCAGGCGATGGCGTCCGACAGCGGTTCGGCGGCGATGAACGGGATTTTCCGCTGCTGCGCCACGTCGGAGACAGCCAAGCCAACGTTGGACAGCAGCGTCCCGAACAAGATCACCACATCGTCGCGTGCGATCAGCTCGCCGGCCACGGTGACCGCGTCACCGGGTTTGCCGCCATCGTCCTTGGAAATGACCTCGATCGGCCGGCCGAGAACGCCGCCCGCCGCGTTGATCTCGTCGAGCGCCATCTTCCAGCCGTCGCGGTAGGGAAAGGTAAAAGCGGGAAGACGGGTGTAGCTGTTGAGCTCGCCCACCTTGATGGGCTCGGCGGCGAAGGCGGCGCCCGCGAACAGCAGCCCTCCGGCGGCCACGCCAACGGCAGCAGCCACGGCAAGAAACGACCTGCGGTCGATCATTCGGATTATCCTCTTTCCCTGAACACTTCTTGTATTGTTTGGCGCCAACGACCGGCGGATCGAATACGAGGGCGAAACGGCCGCGATCATCTATAGCTTGCGGATCGGGCCGCTTTCAACCGGTAAGCCCGGCGCACGCCGATGATTCACCGGCGCGCGGCCATAAACGCGAATTCCTCTCCCCGTTTATGGGCCAATTCCGTTATTCCTCGAAGCATGGAGACCTGAGAACAGTGAATGAAGGAAATGGATACCATGGCGTGGATCTATCTGATGGTGGCGATCGTGTTCGAGATTGGTGGAACATCGGCGTTGAAGATGTCGCAGGGATTCACGCATTTAGTACCTTCGCTGGTTATTTTTCCGGCCTATGCCGTCAGTTTCGTGTTTCTCACGCTGGCGGTGAAGGTCATTCCCATCAGCGTCGCCTATGCCGTGTGGTCGGGGGTGGGGACGGCGCTGATCGCCGCCATCGGCATCCTCTGGTTCCGCGAACCGGCGAGCGCTATGAAGCTGGTTTTTCTCGGGATCATCATTATAGGCGTCGTCGGCCTCCAGCTCTCTGGACACGCCGAGAATGCAAGATGAAATTTCCAGAATGTCTGGCGGCGTTTGACCCGCTCCCGCGACCTCCGTATCATCCGGCCGCCGGCGACGGCCGGACAAAAAAACAATCTTTGAGGGGAAGGGGAAGACCGAGATGACCTACGAGGACATCCTTTTCGATGTGACCGACGGTATCGCCACCATCACCATCAACCGCCCGCAGGTTTACAACGCATTCAGGGGTCAGACGTGCGAGGAGATCATCCACGCATTCCACCGCGCCGGGTGGGACAAGAACGTGGGGGTCATTGTTTTCGGCGGCGCTGGCGACAAGGCGTTCTGCACTGGCGGCGACCAGTCGGCCCACGAGGGCGCCTATGACGGCCGCGGCATCATCGGCCTGCCGCTCGAAGAAATGCAGTCGGTCATTCGCGATGTTCCGAAACCGGTGATCGCGCGCGTCCAAGGCTACGCCATCGGCGGCGGCCACGTTCTTGCCCTGCTTTGCGATCTGACCATCGCGAGCGAGAGTGCCGTGTTCGGCCAAGTAGGTCCGAAGATGGGCTCCGTCGATCCCGGGTTCGGCACGGCCTACATGGCGCGGTGCATCGGCGAAAAGAAGGCCCGGGAAGTGTGGTACCTGTGCCGCCGGTATTCGGCGCGCGAAGCCTTGGACATGGGCCTCTGCAATACCGTCGTCGCCGACGACCGGCTCGACGCCGAGGTCCGCCAATGGTGTGAGGAAATCCTCGAAAAGAGCCCGACGGCGCTGGCCATCGCCAAGCGCTCCTTCAACGCCGACACCGCCGGCATAGCAGGTATCTCCGGCATGGGCTTGCACGCCGTCAGCATGTTCTATAACAGCGAGGAGTCGCAGGAAGGGGTCAATGCCTTCAAGGAAAAGCGCAAGCCTGACTTCCGCAAATACCAGAAATAGGCGGGACCTCTCGCCCCAGGGGGCCCTCAATGGAACGCGATTTGACTTTGCCTGCGGGCGCCCACATCGGCAGCGACGGTGTCTGGGTGCAGATTGTCCGCGAGTTCACGGCAGAGAGCCGGACCCCCGCACTGTTTCTCGACCGCGATGGTGTGATCGTCGAAGATACCATCGACCTGTGCCGGCCCGAACACGTACGGCTCCTGCCGGGCGCGGCCCAAGTGATCGCCACGGCGAACCGTCTGTCCGATCCCGTAGTCATCGTAACCAACCAGTCCGGCGTTGGCCGGCGAGTATTCGGCTGGCAGGACTTTATCGCTGTGCAAACAAGGATGCTGGAAAACCTGGCCGCCGAGGGCGCATTCGTCGAAGCGGTTCTCGCCTGCCCCCATCACCCCAGGGCCAAACCGCCGTACGATCATCCCGATCATCCGGCACGAAAACCCAACGCTGAAATGCTTTTGCGGGCGGCGGAACTGTTGCCGCTCGACCTGGCGCGATCGTGGATCGTCGGCGACCGGGCGCGCGACATCGCGGCCGGTCGCAATGCCGGCATCGAAGGCGCGCTCTATGTGACGCCCGGTAACGACCGTCATCCGGACGAACAGGCGGCCGCCCTCGCCCTGGCCGAACAGGACCGCTTCCGCGTCCTGGCCGGCCCGACGATTGAGGCAGCTTTGACTTTGGTTCCGCTTCTGAACGAAACCTAAGTCGAGAGCGACCTATTCGGCGGCCACGGCCGGAGCCCGACCGCCCTGCCGACCGTAGTGAAGATAGTCGGTCCAGGTCCGTTCCACCCGACGCAGCGACTGGCAAACCGTGTCGATCTCCGTACCGCCGAGTTGATGTTGGTCCAACTGGCTGGCGATCTGCTCCTCGAGCACACGAATTTTGTGCACCACATCGAGGGCTTTGCTGGTTAGACGGATACTGACGGACCGGCGATCATGCGCGGACCGTTCGTGTTCCAGGTATCCCATCTCCGCCAACTTCTTGATGTTGTAGGAAACGTTGGAGCCTTGGTAGTAGCCGCGTTCCACCAGGTCGCGTACGGCGATTTCCTCCTCGCCGATATTGGCGAGAAGCAAAGCCTGTACGCTGTTAAGATCCCTAATCCCGAGCCCATTGAGTTCGGCGCGGAGGAGATCAAGGAAACGCCTGTGCAGGCGTTCAATAAGACGAGTGAGTTCCAAATACTCTTTTTTCACGATCGGTAACCCCCATTTCAATTTTACGCTGTACATATTGCATAAATCGCTTTAAAATTGCAAGCATGAATGTGATACAACTTTGACAGGCCGTATTCAGGGGGTGCAAAATCTGTGATTGCCGTATCACAATCACGCGTGGAGCATCCCGCCTTGAACCGGCCCGTGGGGGGCAACCGTTGATGTCCGTATATTCCGATCGTTCGTTGCGTTCTTTGCGATCTCTTTTGTTAGTGGGTCTGATGTTACCGGTCGTCGCCGCATGCGCGGGAGCCGTGCAGACGCCCGAGGAGCGGGCTGAGGACGATCACCAGAGCCGGCTGGCGCAGATCATGCGCATTGCGGAAACCACACGTGCCGGGGGCGACCTGACCGCTGCCGCATCGTTGTACAATCGCGCCCATGTCATGGAACCGGAAAACCCGGCGCCATTGATCGCGTATGCCGAGACGATGGCCGTCATGGGAGACAATAATCGGGCCGCCAAGGCTTACCGGTCCGCCGTTTCTCTCACCCCCGACAATCAGCGCGCGCGCTTCGGTTACGGCAAGGTGCTGATCGCACTCAACCGACCCGACCGAGCCGCCGAGCAGTTCATAACCGTGATCGACCTCGATGCGGCCAACGCGCGCGCTTATAACGGCCTTGGGGTCGCCCTCGATCTGGCCGGCAGGCACGAAGAGGCCCAACAACGGTACCTGGACGGCCTGGAAAAGGCTCCCGACGACCTCGCCATGCGCAATAACCTGGCGCTGTCTATCGCTCTGAACGGCGAACACGAAGAAGCCGTGTCCATGCTGTACGAGTTGACAGGAGATCCCGTCGTCGGACCCAAAGCGCGGCGCAACCTCGCACTCGTCTATGCGCTGGCCGGCGCCGACGAGCAAGCCGCGGCCGTGGCTCGGACGGACCTCAAGGAGTGGCAAGTGCAAAACAACCTGCTCTATTATGAACTGTTGCACGGATTATCGGGCCGTGAACTTGCAGCCGCGGTTTTTGGGGTTAAGAACGGCTTCAATAACATTTCCATGGACATCGCCCCCGCCAGCGGGCCGCTACCTTCCGAGTGAGGGCGACGTTAACAAACACCGCGTAGTGTTGTAGCGTGCTCCGCTTGTGCGGCAACGGCGACCCTATCCGGCATGCCGACACGCCGGGCACAGCGTTACCCCCGATTGTGTACTTCACGAAGGATGCAATTAATGCTTTTAACCCCTATAATGGGCGAAAGCCGGATCGTTATGTTGACGCAATCGGCCAAGAGCAATCGGGAAGGAAACGAAAATGGGGAGTCAAAACTCGGTACGGGTCTGCGCGCTCGTCGCAGGTGTTGCCCTTATGTTGGGCACCACCGTAACCTCTAGCCATGCTCAACCAGCGGAGATAAACGCAGTACCGGTCGACGTCGCGGTGGGCGCCGACGGCCCGCTGACGGCACTTTCGGTTACCTCCGGTTCATTGAACTGCGCTCAGGGACGGGTCGTGGTGGGCAAGAACGGTAAAATGGGGTTCCTCGCTCCCGTCATCGGCCCGAACGTGTTGCGCGGGTCCACCGATTCCGGATCCGCTGTTTCCTGGGCCGTCATCCCCCTAGACCAGGTTAACGCAGATCTACTCAACGCCGTCACAACCTGTTTGACCGCTCGCTAACAGCCGAGGTCTCGCCGA
>CAKZLS010000428.1 GCA_937127205.1 uncultured Rhodospirillales bacterium | reverse complement strand
GTGAACGCGGCAAGAAAAAGAGCGAGGCAAAGTGTCGGGAAAATGGCCCTGACAACGGATGTCATGATGGCAGCAGCCTTTCGTCTAAGTCTCCTATTCGCCGTTCACACATAGACCGTATTGGACGCCGATGAAACGAAATATGAAGTTGTCAACATTTCATAAGGCCCGTTTTGGTTTGACACAGTCCATCCAAGTTTGTTTAATAACAGTAGTCCATGTGATTCCCAAAAACTCGGTAAATATGCCTCGCGTAAAAGCGAATGAGCAATGATATTTAACCCCATATGAGGGTAAATTATTGGGAAATCATCGGTCGGCAGCGTTTATTATTCTAGAGAAGACACGCTGACCCGGTTTTTATTCAATTGTTGCAGTCGGAGACAGTACGTATGGCGGACCGCCACTCGAAAGCACTACATCCTTACATCCCCGAACTCCAAAAACTGTTGCGCAAGGGTGAGATCGGCCGGCGCGAGTTCTTGCGCACGGCGACGGTGTTGGGCGTGTCTGCGGGCGCGGCCTATGCCATGGCCGGCACCGGTGCCGTTAAGCGCGCGCAGGCCGCGACCGAAGAGCCCAAGTTCGGCGGCAATCTGCGTTGCTCCATGAACGTTAAGGAAATCACCGACCCGGCGACCTACGACTGGTCGGAGAAGGGTAACGTCGCCCGCCACGTGATCGAGCCGCTGGTGCGGATCAGCCATGAAAACATCGCCGAGCCCTACCTTGCCGAGCGCTGGGAAGCGTCGGAGGATCTGAAAACCTGGACCTTCTACCTGCGCAAGGGCGTCAAGTGGTCCAACGGCGACGACTTCACCGCCGACGACGTTATCTACAACTTCAATCGCTGGCTCGATCCGAAGACCGGTTCGTCCAACCAGGGCCGGTTCAATTCCATGACCACCACGGTGGACACCGGCAAGAAGGACGACGATGGCAAGCCGGTGATGTCGACGGTGGCGGCCGAGGGCGTGCTTGAGAAAGTGGACGATCACACCGTTCGGTTCAACCTGGTCATTCCCGATCTCTCGCTGCCCGAAAGCATGGCCGACTATCCGGCGCTGATCGTGCATCGGCGGTTCGAAGAAGAAGGCGGCGATTTCGCCAAGAACCCGGTGGGAACCGGACCCTTCGCTTTGACCGACTTCGCGGTCGGCGAAAAAGCGGTTTTCGCCAAGCGTGACGCACCTTGGTGGGGCGGCGATGTTTATCTCGACCAGATCACCTATATCGATCACGGCGACGATATGGCGGCGCAGCTGGCGGCGCTGGCCTCGGATCAGGTGGATTGCAACTACCGGACGAGCATCGAGCAGGTGGAAACTCACCGGGCTATTCCCAACCTCACCGTCTACGACACGCTGACGGCGCAGTGCGGCGTCGCGCGGATGCGGGTAACAGAAAAACCCTTCGACAATAAATTGCTACGCCAAGCCATCCAGGCCTGCGTCGACAACGAAGAAGTTCTGCGGATCGTCTATCAGGGCCGCGGCGCCGTCGGCGAAGACCACCATGTGGCGCCGATTCATCCCGAGTACGCCGATCTACCCCGCCTGAAACAGGATTACGACCTCGCCAAGAAGCTGCTGGCCGAGGCCGGCTATCCGGACGGCATTAAGCTCACCATCGACTGCGTGGCGAACCCCACGTGGGAGCAAAACGCGTGCAAGGCGCTGCGCGAGATGTGCCTCCCCGCCGGCATCGATATCGCCATCAACGTCATGCCGGGCGGCACCTATTGGGACCGCTGGATGTCGACCCCGTTCGGGTTTACGTCATGGACCCACCGCGCGCTGGGCACGCAGGTCCTGAACTTGGCTTATCGCAGCGGCGTTGCCTGGAACGAGACGGATTATTCCAATCCCGAGTTCGATAAGTTGCTCGACAAGGCGGGCGGTATTCTGGATCCGGAGCAACGCAAGGTCGTCATGGCGGATATCGAGAAAATCCTCCAGGACGATGCCATCATTTCCCAGTCGTCGTGGCGTTCCGTGTTCATTACCGCCAATGACCGGGTCAAGAACATCTACGTGCAGCCCGCTGAGGAACACCACTACAACAAGGTGTGGATGTCCTGACCCCGGTGCCGATCCGCAAGCCCACCAACCGACGAGACGTCTGAGCGATGGTTCTGTTCATTTTCAGGCGTCTCGGCGCCATGGTGCTGACCATGCTCGTGGTCTCGGTGATGTTGTTTCTGTTGCTGGAACTGACGCCGGGGAATGTCGCCACCAAGGTGCTCGGTCCCTATAGCAGCGAAGAGCAGCGCAACCTCTGGCTCGAGGCGAACGGCTACTTCGAGCCGCTGTGGTACCGCTACGTGACGTGGCTCGGCAGTTTCGTCACCGGCGACTTCGGCGAGTCCATCCGCTTCAAGGTGCCGGTGGCAGATGTGTTGTGGCCGCGGCTCTGGAACACCGCCATTCTCGGCTTCTGGACCTTCGCGCTGATGATCCCGCTGTCGCTGGTTCTCGGCGTTCTCGCCGGCATGCGCGAGGGCTCCAAGCTGGATCGCTCCATTTCGGTGACCAGTATCGTCACCACCTCCATCCCCGAGTTCGCCAGCGCCGTGTTCCTCACCGCCATCTTCGTGTTCTGGCTCGGCTGGCTGCCGGGAACCAGCACCATGACCAGCGGTTTCGACTGGCGCCAACTGGTTCTGCCGGTGATGGTCCTGGTGCTCTACGATTTCGGGTACGTGGCACGGATGACGCGGGCGTCCATGGCCGAAGTGATGACCGCGCCCTACATTCGCACCGCCGTCTTGAAGGGGCTCCCGTACCGTCGGGTGATCATGCGTCACGCCCTTCGCAACGCCCTGATCGCACCGTTCACGGTGATCACGCTCCAGATCAACTGGTTGCTGTCAGGCGTCATCGTCGTCGAGTTTTTCTTTGCGTACAAGGGGTTCGGGGCGCTGTTGCTGGAGGCGTCGCTAAACCAAGATATCTTCTTGATCGAGGCCTGCGCCATGGTCGCGGTGTTTGTCGCCACCGCGACCCAAACCATCGCCGATCTGGGTTACACCTATCTCAACCCGCGCATCCGGTTTAGCTGAGGGATGAAACAATGACCGACCTCGCCAAAACCATGCGTCCCGCCGGAACCGCCGGCGTCGCCTTCATGCGCGGCCTACGGTCGTTCGCTTTGCTGCGCGAGAGCGGCGCGGGCATGGTGGGGGTGGGGCTTATCAGTTTCTGGGTGATCATCGCCATCCTGACGCCGCTGATCGCGCCGTTCGATCCCAATGCCACGTTGCAGCCTTTCGCCAAACCCGGCACCGCGTACGCGCAGGGCGGAACCTTCTGGTTGGGAACGGATCAGCTCGGCCGCGATATTCTGTCGCGGATCATGTGGGGCTCACGGACGGTGTTGTTCTATGCGCCGGTCGCCACCGCGTCCGCCTATCTGGTGGGCATCCTCATGGGTCTCGCCGCCGGCTATTACCGGGGCCGCGCCGACACAGTGCTGTCCTTCGTGGCCAACGTGATCCTCTCGTTTCCGGTGCTGGTGCTCTATATCCTGGTGATAACGACTATCGGAGCTTCGGGCATCAACATCATCATCGCCATCACCTTCGCCAGCGCGCCCGGGATCATGCGTATCGTGCGCGGTCTGGTTCTCGATCTGCGCAACCGCGATTACGTGGCCGCCGCCCAGACCCGGGGCGAGTCGTCTTGGTACATCATGCTGGTGGAGATCCTGCCCAACGCCCGCGGCCCGCTGATTGTCGACGCCTGCCTGCGCCTCGGCTACGTGATCATCACCATCGGCGTTCTCGGGTTTCTCGGCCTCGGCCTGCCGCCGCCCGATCCCGACTGGGGCGGCATGATCAACGAGGCCCGGCCGCTGGCCCTGGCCTTTCCGTACATGACGGTGTTTCCGTGCATCGCCATTTCATCGCTGATCCTCGGCTTCAACATGCTCGCCGACGGACTGCGCGAAATATCGCTGAGGGACTGAATTGACCGCGCCACTGCTTGAAATCGAAAATCTCTGTATCTCGTATTTCGTCCGCGCCGGCGAAATCCCGGCGGTGGTGGACTTTTCGCTCCGCATGGACGCGGGCGAGAGCGTCGGCCTGGTGGGTGAGTCCGGCTGCGGCAAGTCCACGGTGGCCATGGCGATCATGCAGTACATGGGGAGCAACGGCGGCATCGTCGGCGGCTCTATCCGCTTCAAAGGCCGCGAACTCGGCGACTTGAGCAAATCCGAGCTTCGCCGCATTCGGGGCGCCGAGATCGCCATGATCTATCAAGAGCCCATGGCCGCTCTGAACCCCAGCCTCACCATCGGTGACCAGCTGGTCGAGGTGCCCATGGTGCACGATGGGGTGAGTAGGGGCGAGGCTTCGGACCGGGCGATCCGCCTGCTCGCCGA
>CAKZLS010000427.1 GCA_937127205.1 uncultured Rhodospirillales bacterium | reverse complement strand
AACCATAAGGCGCTCCAAGTCGGGGCGCCTTATGGTTGTTCTGCGGGCTATAATTAGAACGTATCGTCGTTCCAGACCGGGTCCCGCTTGGCAAGAAACGCGGTGAAGCCCTCGGTGGCGTTGACGCTGACCGCTTCCAGCGCCATCATCTCTTTGGCGTACATGTAGGCCTGCTTTTCGGTCATTTCCGACTGAGCATAGTAGACCGTTTTGGATTGATAGATGGCAAACTTGCTCGATTTGCAGATGTCTTTTGCCACTTCCATGGTCTTTTCGTGAAGTTGATCGTCTGGAAACACCCAATTGACCAGGCCCATCTCGCGGGATTCTTCGGCAGTGTAAAGTTTGGCCGTCATGAGCATTTCCATGCATTTTTTCTGCCCGACACATCGACTTACCGCGACCGTCGGAGTCGAGCAATTGTAAGAATAAATCAAGCCGGTCATGCCGAACCGGGCCTTTTCCGAACCGGCGGTAATCAGATCACAACCGGCAACCAGGTGGCATCCACCGGCCATAGCAATGGAGTGCACTTCGGCGATGACGCACTGGGGAATCGAACGAATCGTATTCATCAGGTTGTAGGATGTCTGGAACAAACGCCGAATGTTGGATACCGGCTGATTGAGTATCTCGGTGCGATCGTGCCCGGCGCAAAAAGCCGGCCCGTTGGCTTTGAGAATGATCACCTTGGTCTCGTGCCGCTCGGCGGCATCCTGAAGACACGCGGTAATCTCCTTTTCGGCGGCCACCCCGAGTGCGTTGCGTTTTTCGGGCATGTTCAGTGTCAGGATGCCGATTTCATCTTGCTCTTCGTACAAAATAGATTCATAGCTCATAAAAAAACTCCTTTTCTTTTGATTATTCAGCCAAGTCGATTCCCGGCTGGTTTTGTCCGTTTTCGCAACGTTCTTCCCGATCCGCCGGCTGTTCGGGAGCAGGTTGATAATTTCATTCGTCATTCCAAAGCACATCTGAAACCCGGCATCATTTGCGGCTTATCGAGGATGTCCAGCTATGATTGCAATTCTTGTACCACCTTCTTTCTTTGCTCGATTCCCCGCAATTGGCGGGTTTATGTTCCCAAAAAACAGCCGAACACCGGTGTGAAAATGCACCATTCTCGGTTTTACCATGCGCTTTTGCACCGGCACGATTTCATTCCTTCCATCTCCCGAAAACCGGAAAACCGCGACGGTGTTGCGCTAAAGCACATTTATCCCGACTTTTGGAAAGTGGCACATAATTTGAAAGGGTATATCATAAGGGTATTGATGGTGAATCGATGCTCTGTTCGGGAAAACACATGCAAGATTCTCACCTAAGAAAGGAGGACAAAACAGTGGCACAAAAAGAATACATACCTTTAGGGGTCGGCTTTTACCCGGATTGGTGGGTCAACAACCATGGAATCGCATATGGAAAAGAGTACTATGAAAATCCGGACTATCGGGTGGACACACAGGCCCGGATGCAAAAAGCCCTCTATGAGAGGTTCGGCGATATCGGCTTGGGGAACCCGGACCCCGCCCCTCGCCCTTTGATCACCTACGGCATGGTGATGCTGCCGGCCGTGTTCGGTTGCGAGATCGTTTTCAAAGAAGACGCCCTGCCTTGGGCGATGCCCCTGAATTTATCCAAGGAAGCCTGCGACAAGCTGGTCAAACCCGATTTGCCGCAGACCTCTCCCATGAAGGAGATGCTGGGGCAGATCGACCACTTGAAGTCCAAATACGGCAAGGTGGTGGGCGACATCAATGTAACCGGGGTTCAGAACCTGGCCCTCAAACTCAGGGGAGACGAGCTTTACATCGATTATTTCGAGGAGCCGGAATTCGTCCATCGTCTTCTGAAGTTTTGCACCGAGTGCATCATCGACCTCTGGCGTCTTGTCTATCCCATAACCGGGACCGGCGCGGTCGATGTCACGCCCATGTGCGATTCGAGCATTTACTGCCTTCCCAACTGCACCGTGGAGCAAATTTCCGGCGATACGTACATTGAATTCGGCCTGCCGTACGACAACATGATCGCGGAAGTCTGCAAGCCCGTCGGAATCCACCATTGCGGCAACCTGGATCCGGTTGTGGAGGGATACGCCAAGGTAAAAAATCTTGTATTCGTCGAAGCCGGATTCGGGACCGATTTTGCCGCCGCCCGTCGGATCTTTGGCCCCGATGTGGCCTTCAACGCCCGCATCAGCCCGGTACTCATGAAAAACGGGACCGCCGAGGAGATCGAGGCTGCGGTCAAAGAAGCGATCGACCAGGGCGATCCGCTGGAAAACTATTCCATCGACACGGTAGGGTTGACCACGGGCGTGCCCGACGAAAACGTCAGAGCGGCGCGCCGCACGGCCATGACATACGGCCGATTGGATTCCAACCGATAGAACCGTTCAATTCCCTCTGCGGCGGCCGCGGTTCTCGGCAAAGCCGGAACCGGGAATTGCGCATTTTTTATCGAGAATCATTACCCGCTTATTTATGGAGCATCAACCATGCAAACCCGCGTATCAAGTGAAACTCAGGAGGTCATCATCGGCCCCGATCAGCCGGTGGTAATTATTGGTGAGCGCATCAATCCGACCGGTCGAAAAAAACTGGCCGAGGTATTGGAGCGCAAAGACATGGGCTACGTGCAACAGGAAGCCCTCAAACAGGTCCAGGCGGGGGCCCATATTCTGGACGTCAACGTCGGGATCTCCGGCGCCGACGAATCGGCCATCATGGTCGAAGCCATCCAGGCGATCCGGGAGGTCGTCGGGGTTCCTCTGTGCATCGACTCCGCCGATCCCAAAGTGCTGGCAGCCGGTCTTCAGGTTTACAAGGGCAAGGTCCTCGTCAACTCGGTCAACGGCGAGGAGGCGAAACTCAAAGAGGTGCTGCCCCTGGTGGCCGAATACAAGGCGGCGGTGGTCGCCTTGACCATGGACGACAAGGGTATCCCCACGGACGTGTCCACCCGTGTCGCCATCGCCGAAAAGATCGTCAATGAAGCCGTCAAATTGGGCATACCCGCAGAGGACGTGATCGTCGACCCGCTGGCCATGAGCGTGGCCTCCGACGATCAAGCCGGGCTCGGGGCGCTCCGGGCACTGGCGGAAATCCGGGACAAGTTGGGCGTGAATCAGACCATCGGCGCCAGCAACGTCTCTTACGGACTGCCCGAGCGTCGGGCTGTAAATTGCGTGTTTTTGGCCATGGCGGTGCTCAACGGTCTGACCTGCCCCATCACCGACCCGACCGTATGGCCGGTGAGACGCACGTTGTTGCTCGCCGACCTGTTGCAGGGAAAGGACGAGTTCGCCATGAATTTCATCTCCGCCTACCGAGAGCAGAATCCGGACGAGGCTTAATTTTTTTCTTAAAAAAAGGAGCTTAGTATCAAATGGCAGATTTAGAAGGAATCAAACAAGCGATCGTAAAAGGCAAGCGTAAGGAAATCGTCGGACGGGTGCAAGCCGCCGTGGACGAAGGCGTTGATCCCCAGTCGATCATCTCCGATTACATGATCGAGGCGATGAAGGAAGTCGGCGCTCGGTTCGAGGCCAAGAAAATATTCGTTCCCGAGATGATGATGGCCGCGCGCACGATGCAGGAGGGACTGAAAATTCTGAAACCGCTGCTGGCCGCAGGGGACGACTCCCAAACCAAGAAATCCGGCACTGTGGTCATCGGAACCGTGTTCGGAGATCTTCACGACATCGGCAAAAACCTCGTCGTCCTGATGCTGGAAAGCTCGGGGTTCGAGGTGCATAACATCGGCGAAAACGTAACGCCTGAAGCTTTCGTGGAAAAGGCCAAGGAACTCGACGCGGACATCGTGGGCATGTCGAGCCTGCTGACCACGGGGGACCCCTACGTCAAGGCCACGGTCGAAGCCCTCAAAAACAGCGACATCGCCGACCGGATAAAGGTGATATGCGGCGGGGCCGCCGTTACCCCGAAGTACGCGGTGGAAGTATGCGGCGCCGACGGCCACGCGCGGGATGCGGTCTCCGCCGTCAATATCTGCCGCGAGTTCATGGAAAGCAGATAATCCATGTCGCCTCACTCCGCCCCGGGACAAGGCGCCCCGACCTTGTCCTGCTCGGCCGGAGATAGCGAAATTTTACCTTCAACTCGAATATAGACCTGTTTTTCCCAAGGGGTTTTCACAAGCAAGTTCGGAAAACGGCGTCGCTCAAAACATCAGAGGTGTTTTAACCGCGATGAAAGAAAACCAAATCATTTTTCAGCCCATGGGAAGACGAATCGAGGCGGATGAAAACCTTACCCTTCTGGAACTGGCCAACCTCGCGGGCGCCGGAATAGAAGCCGCCTGCAGCGGCAAAGGCCGCTGCGGCAAGTGCCGGGTTCAAGTGCGGGGAGATGCAACCCCGCCCGGGAAATCGGAGCTGGAAATCCTTGGCGCCGACGAAGCCAAGGATTATAGGTTGGCTTGCCAGACGTATGTCCCGGGGGCCGCGACGGTGTGGGTTCCCGAAATCAGCCGCCTCAACAGCCAGGTTATCCTGACGGCAGGCGGAGATTACACCGCAGATTTCGGTCCTGGGATAAAATCCGCCGAACTGGAAGTACCGCCTCCCGATTTCAAGGAACACGCTGCGGATCGCGAACGGATGCTGACACGGCTTTCCCGGTCCGCCGGGACCTTCGCAGGAAGAAA
>CAKZLS010000426.1 GCA_937127205.1 uncultured Rhodospirillales bacterium | reverse complement strand
TTCGGCGAAGTGGAGAGCGATCATGGTGACGATGGTCATGAGCAGGTAGAGCACCGCGGCGAGCAGGTAGAAGGTGAACGGCTCGCGGGTGAAGCCGACGGCGATGCTCGACGCCCGCATCAGTTCGTTGAGGCCGATGACCGAGATCAGCGAGGTGTCCTTGAGCAGCACGAGGAAGAGGTTGCCGAGACCGGGCAGCGCGATGCGCCAGACCTGCGGCAGGATGACGCGGCGGAAGGTCAGGGTCCGGCCCATGCCGTAGGCCCGCGCCGCCTCGATCTGGCCCTTGGGGATGGCCTGGATGGCGCCCCGGAAGATCTCGGTGGCGTAGGCGCCGAAGGTGAGGCTCAGCGCGATCACCCCGGCGGCGTAGGGGCTGAGCTCGACGAATTCGTCGTGCCCCACCCAGCCGGCGGCGGCGGTGAGCAGGGCCGAGGAGCCGAAATAGATGATCAGCACCACCAGCAGCTCGGGCAGGCCGCGAACCACGGTGGTGTAGGTCGACGCGGCGGCGCGCGCCACCCGATACTCCGAGAGCTTGGCCATGGCGCCGGCGAGCCCCAGCACGAGGCCGCCGCAGAGCGACCCGAAGGCCAGCTGCAGGGTCATCCACGCACCCAGCAGCAACTGATCGCCGAACCCCTGGAGGTCGATCATCGCCTCGGTCCCCGTCGGGGCTCCGGCCGGTTACCTGCCACCGTCAGCGGGCTCAATAGATGCTGAACGGGAAGTACTTGGCGTTGATCTTCTCGTAGGTGCCGTCGGCGACGATGGCGGCCAGGGCCTTGTTCAGACGTTCGCGGAGTTCGTCGTCTTCCTTGCGGACGGCGATGCCGATGCTGTCGTCGATATTCACCTCCTCGCCAACGAACTCGAACTTCTCGCCGGCGCCTTTCTGCAGCCATTCGTAGGTCACCAGCATGTCGGCGAGGACCACGTCGGTGCGGCCCGATTCCAGATCCAAGTAGGCGTTTTCCTGGGTGTCGTAGAGCTTGATACTCACGTCGTCGCCGAGGTTGTCCTCGAGGTAGCTGGCGCTGATGGTGGCCCGCTGGGCGCCGACGGACTTGCCCTTGAGGTCTTTGACATCGATGTCCGAGCCTTTAGGGGCCACGTAGCGGAGCTTGTTGGAATAGTACGGATCGGTGAACGCCACCGCCTTCTTCCGTTCTTCAGTGATCGACATGCTGGCGACCACGGCGTCGTATTTCTTCGCCAGCAGCCCTGGGATAATGCCGTCCCAGTCCTGGGTGATGAATTCGCATTCCACCTGCATCTCGTTGCAGAGCGCGGCTGCGATATCGATGTCGAAGCCGATCACCGCGCCGGTGGCATCGATCTGGTTGAACGGCGGGTAGGCCCCCTCCGTACCGATGCGCAGCTTGTCGGCGGCGTGGGCGGATCCGGCCACGAAAACGCCGAGCACGGCGGCGGCGATGATTGTCCGAATGTTCATTTTGGTCTCCCCTACGGTTTTGGTTGTTCGATGTTGCGGACGGTTGCGTTTCGTTACACTTGGTTGCCGATGAACTGCCGGCAGCGTTCCGACTTGGGTGCGTCGAATACCTGCGACGGCGGACCTTGTTCGTGGATCCGACCCTCGTGCAGGAACACCACCTCGGTGGATACTTCCTTGGCGAACCGCATCTCGTGGGTGACCACGAGCATGGTCCGCCCTTCGGTGGCCAGGGTCTGCATCACCTGCAGTACCTCGTTGACCAGTTCCGGATCGAGCGCCGAGGTGGGCTCGTCGAACAGAAGAAGCTTCGGTTCCATGGCGAGAGCGCGGGCGATGGCCACGCGCTGTTGCTGACCTCCGGAGAGCTGGCCGGGATAGGCATCGCGTTTTTCGGCGATGCCCACTTTGGCAAGCAGCATCTCGGCGCGCTCGATGGCCTCGGGCCTCGGGACCTTGCCCACATGAACCGGCGCCTCGATGACGTTTTCGAGGATGGTAAGGTGGGACCACAGATTGAACCCCTGGAACACGAAGCCCATCTTCGCCCGCATCCGGACGATCTGTTTGGGGTCGCTGGCCACCAGTCCCACACCCAGCTTATGGGTCAGCCCCAGTTCCTCGCCGGCGAGAATGATGCGGCCCTGGTCCGGCGACTCGAGAAGATTGAGGCATCTCAGGAACGTGCTTTTTCCCGATCCGCTGGATCCGATGATGGAGATCACGTCGCCGTCGCGGGCGGTGAGGGATATGCCCTTAAGAACCTCCGCCGATCCGAAGCTTTTGTGGATATCGTCGGCAACCAGCGCCGGTGGGGTCGCGGTCATCAAATTTTCGTCCTTCGCTGGTCGCTAAGCCATGCCAAGCCGACAATATATGACGTGCTTGACATCTTGGAAAGCGAAGTGCTCAGACTCATCAGGACAGGAGAGGAGGAAACAACCAATGAAGATCGTTCGACACCGACTCCACCACGATGACGGAACACCCTATCCCTACCGGGAAAGCCCGAACCGGGGCGGGAAAATCGATCACAAGTTCCTCGTGATCCACTATACCGCCGGAAGCAGCGTCGACGGTTCGGTCCGGTCGCTGACCGACAGCGGGAGCAGTGCGTCGGCGCACCTGGTGATCGGCCGCGACGGGTCCATTGTCCAGCTGGTTCCCTTCGATCGGGTGGCATGGCACGCCGGACGTAGCAAATGGGCCGGTTTGAGCGGGCTGAACCAATACTCCATCGGTATCGAGCTGGACAACGCGGGCCGTCTGAAGCGATCCGGCAACAGGTGGCAATCCTGGTTCGGTCGCGAATACGACGACGGCGATGTAGTCGAGGCCACCCATAAGAACGAACAATCTGCGGCGGGTTGGCATCTGTACCCGGCCGCCCAAATCGAAGCGGCGCACGCGATTTCGCAGTTGCTCGTGCGTCGTTACAAGTTGCGCGACGTGGTCGGCCACGACGATATCGCCCCGTACCGCAAATCCGATCCGGGTCCGGCGTTTCAACTGGACAGCTTCCGTTCCAGCGTGATGGGGCGCGGCGACGAGTCGGCCGATGTTTACGAGACCACGGCGGCCCTCAATATTCGGTCCGGAGCAGGCTCCGATCACGGCAAGCTCGAGGGGAGCCCGTTGCCCCGCGGCATCCGGGTCGAGGTGATGGGAACTCATGGTTCGTGGCGCTTTGTGAATGTGCTCGACCATCCCGAGGGCCTAATGGATCTTGAGGGGTGGGTTCACGGCGGGTATCTTCGCCCGATCGTCGCGTGACGCCACGCGGTTCAACATCCACGTGACGCCACGCGGTTCAACAGCTAGAGGACTCGATGACGTATCTGATTCAGGGCGAAACCGGCGATTGGGAAGTGGTGATCGGGCTCGAGGTCCACGCCCAGGCCGCCACCGCGGCCAAGCTGTTTTCGGGCGCTGCCACCGAATTCGGCAGCGAACCCAACAGCCAAGTCTCGTTCGTCGACGCGGCATTTCCCGGGATGCTGCCGGTGCTGAACGGTAAGTGCATCGAACAAGCGGTCAGAACCGGGCTCGGCCTCAACGCCGAAATCAATCTGGACAGCGTGTTCGAACGCAAAAACTATTTCTATCCGGATCTGCCGGCGGGCTACCAGATCTCGCAATACCAACAGCCGGTGGTGGGCGAGGGCAAAGTAACCCTCGACCTTGCCGACGGCCGCACCAAGGAGGTGGGCATCGAGCGCCTCCACCTGGAACAGGATGCGGGAAAATCCCTTCACGATCAGGATCCGCGGCGGACCTTCGTCGATCTCAACCGCTCCGGCGTGCCATTGATGGAGATCGTCTCCAAACCCGATATTCGTGGTCCCGAGGAGGCGGGCGCTTACCTGCGCAAGCTGCGCGCGATCATGCGCTACCTCGGCACATGCGACGGCAACATGGAGCAGGGGTCGCTTCGATGCGATGTCAATGTCAGTGTCCGCCAAGCGGGCGAGAACACTCTTCGCACCCGTACCGAGATCAAGAACGTCAACTCGGTCCGTTTCGTCATGCAGGCCATCGAGCAAGAGGCGGAACGTCAGGTGGGGGTGTACGAGTCGGGCGGCGAGGTGGTGCAGGAAACCCGGCTCTACGACGCTGGCAAGGGTGAAACCCGTTCCATGCGGGCCAAGGAGTACGCCCACGACTACCGGTATTTCCCGGACCCGGACCTGTTGCCGCTGCGTCTCACGCCCGAGTACGTGGAGCAGATCCGGGCCACGCTTCCGGAGCTGCCCGATCAGCGCAAGCAGCGCTACATGGAGTCTTACGGGCTCAAACCCGAGGACGCCAGCGTGCTGGTGGCGGAGAAAGAGGCCGCCGAGTATTTCGAAAAAGTGGCCGAGGGGCGGGACGGCAAGACCGCGTGCAATTGGGTCATGACCAATTTGTTTTCGGTGCTGAACAAACAGGGGCGATCCGTAACCGACTCGCCGATCTCGGCGGACAAGCTCGGGAAGCTGCTCGACCTGATGGCGGATGGCACCATCTCGGGGCGCATTGCCAAGGACGTGTTTGAGATCATGGCCGATACCGGCGGCGATCCCGCGGCCATCGTCGAGGAAAAGGGGCTTACCCAGATCACCGATACATCGGCCATCGAGGCAGCCGTCGACACAGTCATCGCGGACAATCCGGGGCAGGCGGAAGAATACAAGGCCGGCAACCAGAAGGTCATCGGCTGGTTCGTGGGCCAGATCATGAAGGCGACGCAGGGCAAGGCCAACCCGCAGCAGGTCAATCAGATGCTGAGAGCCAAACTGTCTGGTTAGACCGCGCTAGCAGCGAGTGCTCTAACGTCGAAAGACGCTCTCAGCTCCTACGCGCGCCTTTTCCTTGGCTGCAATGGATAGGCGCACGCGTTCGATTTCTGTCTCCAACTCGGCGATATAATCATGCAGTGCCTCGATAGACAATTCATCGAGGTTTTTGGGCGCGGGCTTTTGTTTCTTCGGTTCTAGGTCTTCCGCATCCATGGCACGTCCTCTCCTTGACCAGCGGCGCTCCGAGACACTACACCGGAATGAACCATCAAAAAAGCCGGAGCCGAAGATGACCGATACGATACCCGACAGCATGTCCTGCATTGAAATCATCGAACCCGGTGGTCCCGAGGTTCTAAAGCCAACCACGCGGCCCGTGCCTGAACCCGCACCAGGAGAGGTATTGCTGCGGGTAGCGGCGGCGGGAATCAACGGCCCGGACATCTATCAGCGGAAGGGCCTATATCCGGCGCCGCCCGGTGCCACCGATATCCCCGGCCTGGAGGTTTCCGGCACGGTGGTGGCCACCGGCGACGGGGTCGATCAATGGACCGTCGGTGATAAAGTCTGCGCCTTAACCGCGGGCGGCGGGTACGCCGAGTATTGCGTGGCGCCGGCGCCTCAATGCCTGCCCATACCTAAAGGGCTGGATTGGGTGCAGGCGGCGGCGCTTCCCGAGACGTTCTTTACGGTGTGGACCAATGTGTTCGAGCGGGCCCATCTCGGCGCCGGTGAGAGCCTCCTGGTCCATGGCGGCGGCGGCGGAATCGGCACCACCGCCATCCAGATGGCGAGCGCGCTCGGCGCCCGGGTATTCGCCACCGAAGGCGATGCCGATAAGTGCGCGACCTGTGAAAGTCTCGGCGCTGAGCGGGCCATCGACTACACATCCGAGGATTTCGTTGCGGTGATCAAAGAGCTCACCGGCAAGAACGGCGTCGATGTGATCCTCGACATCGTCGGCGGTGATTATGTCTCGCGCAACATCGCCTGCCTCGCCCGCGATGGACGTTTGGTCAATATCGCATTCCGCAAGGGAAGCAAGGTTGAAATCGACCTCATGCCGGTTATGCTGAAGCGATTGACGCTTACCGGCTCGACGCTGCGGATACAGCCGGTGGAGAGAAAAGCGGAGATTGCGGCGGCGCTTCTGGAGACGGTGTGGCCATTAATCGACGCAGGTAAGATCGTCCCGTTGGTTCACACCCGGCTGCCATTGTCAAAAGCGGATGAAGGGCATCGAATCATGGACGCGGCGGAGCATATCGGGAAGATCATGCTGGTGGTCTCCGATATTTGACCCGGGTTGCTCCAAGGTAGTATGTACACCTTGGAATTAGGTATTATTTATACCTAAGGTCTTCCTTGAAACAGTGTTCCGTTTGGCTCTGTCCCGGTGAGGACGGGCTTTCATTTGTTATTGGCCGCGAGGTAGAAAAAATGTCACAGCCCATCATGCCCAAAGCAACGGCAGTGTGGTTGGTCGAAAATACGGCGCTTACGTTCGATCAGGTCGCCGACTTTTGCGGCATGCATGCTCTGGAAATTCAGGCGATCGCCGACGGCGAGGTGGCCATCGGAATCCAAGGCCGGGACCCTTTGACCGCGGGCGAGCTCACCCAAGAAGAGATCGACCGCTGCGTCGCGGACGCATCGCAAAGGCTCAGGCCCGCCGCCAAGCGCATCCCGACGCCGGAAGCCCGCCCCAAGGGCGCCCGCTATACGCCGGTTTCCAAGCGCCAAGATCGGCCGGATGCCATCGCTTGGTTGCTGAAGAATTATTCCGAACTGTCGGATGGACAGGTCTGCAAGCTGGTGGGGACCACCAAGCCGACCATCGACAAGGTTCGCGAGAAAACCCATTGGAATTCTCCCAACATCAAGCCCCGGAACCCGGCAAGCCTCGGACTGTGCACGGAGATGGAGTTGGAGAAAGAGGTGGACCTTGCTCGCGCCCGTGCCGGCACGGTCCACGGGGGATAATAGGAGCACGCCCGCCAATCGGAAGAGGCGGGGAGGGCGCGTCCTCCCCGTTCATCGTGTGGATTATTGCTGGCGAGAGCCGGCGTAGCCGATTGCCTCCAGCGCGTCCTTGATTTCGTCGAGTGTCGCCGGATCTTCGATGGTCGCCGGCATCTTCCATTGCTGGTTGTCGGCGATCTTCTGCATCGTTCCCCGGAGGATCTTGCCCGAGCGGGTTTTGGGGAGCCGGTCGACGACCGTGGCGGTCTTGAATGCGGCGACGGCGCCGATTTGCTCGCGAACCATCTGCACCACGTCCTGGACGATTTCCTCATCCCGCCGGGTTACGCCCGCCTTCAACACCAGGAAACCGACAGGCAATTGCCCTTTGAAAGAATCGGCGACACCAACAACCGCGCACTCGGCCACGTCCGGATGCCGGCCCAACACCTCCTCCATACCGCCGGTGGAAAGCCGGTGTCCCGCGACGTTGATAACATCGTCGGTGCGGGCCATGATGTAGACGTAGCCGTCCTCGTCCAGGTAGCCGGCGTCGGCGGTCGCGTAATAGCCCGGGAATTCGACCATGTACGATTCGACGAACCGCTTGTCGTTGTTCCACAGCGTCGGCAGGCTGCCCGGCGGCAACGGCAGTTTAAGGCAGACGGCCCCGATGTCGCCTCGCGGCACTTCCTGCTGGTTTTCATCGAGCACGTGAACGACCCATCCCGGTGCCGGTTTGGTCGGTGAGCCTGGTTTGACCGGCAGCAGTTCCAGGCCCAGGCAGTTGGCGGCGATGGCCCAGCCGGTTTCGGTCTGCCACCAGTGATCGATCACCGGCCGGCCCAAGGCATTC
>CAKZLS010000425.1 GCA_937127205.1 uncultured Rhodospirillales bacterium | reverse complement strand
AATTTAACTCGAACAGCGATCATACCGATTAAGCGAAAATTCATCGACTTCAAATTCCAATTTGGTTGAGCGCGTTGCTTGAATGCACAGTTCTCAATGCAGGATGTTGAGTCAGGATGAAGCGTCCCGGACACATTTCGCTGAGAGTGAACGCCCTGATTTGTAAAAGTGTCCGCGTCGCGAATAAGATAGAAAAGGGCGAGTAACACGCTCACTAAATTATGAAAAAGGCCAGTTTAAGATGCATTGTGCTATTTTATACTATTCTGAGTTCTAATTTTCCGCTAAGATTTCACAAATTGTGCCCGTTCCAACCATCATTGTTGCCCGTGGCCCCGCTGGCTCGGCGCCATGCGCTTACGTCCATACGCAATTACGGCGCCCAAGTTTTCTCGCAGGTGCCTGTCCGTGGCGAATACCAATCCGACGAAGATCGCTCCTGCAGCGCAGGCGGGGATGGCAAAAGCGAGAAGAGGGATGAGATTCTGGGTCCAAGAAGCGATCACCATCCCGATGGCGATCGCCGGCAGAACAGGCAGGATGATGCCTGCCATGCTGCGAACGTAATCGGAGAATGGGAAGCCCACGACTCTGGAAAGCCACAAGGGAGCCAACGGCATGGCAAGCCCCGACGCCGCCATCCCGACCGCGACCGCCTCCACGCCATACCTCGCGAGGACAAATACAATCGACGCTTGAATGGTCGAAAAGAAAACCATCCACCTCCAGCCGGCCGATGGTTTGCCGATCGCTTGAAATGTCGGAAACACGTTCGAGCCCAAGCTCGCCAACATTTGCATGATCGCCAGGAACAACAGGATACGGCTGCCGCCGCCCCACTGGTCACCACCAAAAAGCTCAAGAAAGGGTCCCGGTGCCACCACGAGCACCATCAGGCACAGGAAAAGGGCAAAGGCGGTATATCGAGCGGAAAACAAAAACGCCCGCCCCACTCGCTCGATGTCGGACTGAATAGAGGAAAACGTGGGATAGATAACCATCCACACCATGCCACCCAGCTGCGTGCCGATCAGCTGAATAATCCGAAAGCAGAACGTGTAAAATCCAAGCGCCTCCGCCGACAAAAACTTCGCCATGATCAATTGTGGAAGGTTTTGCATCAAGACGGCGGCCACACTGGTCAGCGACAAATGGCCGCCGACCCGCCAAATATCCTTTACGTGGACCATGCCGAACCGACTGAAGCCCAACGGCTGACCGGAAAGCCGGAAAAGCAAGAACATATAGGGGCCGACACATCCTTGTAGGGCAAAGAGGCTCACCAAGTGGTAGCCTGCGAGTGCGACGATAAGCGCGGTAATCGAGGCGAGGACCATGGCGATGGTCTGCACGATCGTAAGGCGGCTGAAGTTCAGCTGTTTTTGCGCAACCGCCTGGTCCGCGGCGGGAAGGCACATCAGCGGTACAAACAGTCCGCCAATGAGAAACGCGTGGCCAAGCCCCTCCATTCCGTAGAACGCTTCCACGGCCGGTGAGGCGAATGCCAGCATCAATCCGATGGTGATGCTCAATAGTGCCGCTAAAACATGGGCCGCGGCCACGTGAGCGGTTTCCAACTTCGGCAGGGCGATGAGCCCCTGCGCGGCACCGTTTCTGCCAACGTTTTGGCCAAGAGCCGCGGCGGCCCAGGCGACGCCGTAAAGTCCCATGGTTGCAGGGTCTACGATCCGGCTGAGGAGGGCGAGCGTGCCGCCCACGCAAAGGACGCGGATACCCATTCCGATCCCGCTCCAGCCGATGTTCTCCAAGAATTTCTGTTTAAAGATCGTCGCGCTCGGTGAACTCGACGGTTGTTCCAAAGGCTGCGATGCCGGCAGGTCGATCGTTTTTCCCGCTTGTCGTCGTTTGTTGTCTTCAGATGGTGACACGATCAAGCCCTAGGAAATAAGCCGAAGCGGAGGATGTCGTCCCCCCCCTGGCGTATGCGATGGTTCGCGTCCGGGTCGTTTCGCCGAAAGAGCCACCATTTTACCGGATGGCCAACTACCAGTGGCGCCAGCATAAATTGCAAATGCCTATTCATCACCATGGCGTCATTTCGTGCGGCTTTCAAGGGGAGCTAAATAGCATGGTATAGGCGGGTTTGACCATCGGGCCGACGCCATCGCGGCATTCCTATTCGAACGAAGGGCACGTATTTTCAGCGGCGGATCCTGGTTGGGGTGTTGGGGATCAACATCGAGAAATCATTTACTGCGGTATACTGCCGTCGCGCTGACCCAATTCGGGCCGTATGAGACAGATCCCATTGGGAGCGGACAAAACGTATAACGCATACTCCGGTTGGGGGCTTGCTATTTTCGCATCGCGACCTTCATCAACGGTTCACGTGCCGATTGCGCAGCGCAGTTGCCTCCAATACGGATCGCTCCCGCCTTAGATCGCTCCCGCCTTAGATTGCGCCCGCCTTAGATCGCAACGGCGCGTGTCTCGTATACGGCTTCACCAATCATCAGATCGATGGCCGCGGTGAGCCAGATCCCGTGAATGCTCTCAACCACGTTGTAGGCGTGCGACGGTACATACAGTGCGATATCCGAGAGCTCCTTGAGCGGATTGTCGGCGTCCCGTCCGGTGAAGCTCACCACCGGCAAGGAAACGGATCGGGCATACTTTGCCGCATTGACAACGGAAGGCGAGGTCCCGCTCACGCTGATCAAAACGACAGCGTCTTCCGGTTTCGCGTGATGCTCGATCGCCTTGGCCATCCAGTGGTCATAGCCGAAATCGTTGGCGAAGCAGGTTATCAGATTGGGATCGTGGAAGGTGATCGAACGCACGCCCCCTTGCTTGGTGAAATCGACGGCGCCATGCTCCGACAGGGATGCGCTGGCGCCATTGCCGGCAAACATCATTTTGCCGCCCTTATCGCGCGTTGCGGCGGCAAGGTCGCGGAAAAGCTTAATGGGTTCGTAGATGTCCTTACCGAACGCCAGTTGCCGATATTGGTCGAAATAGCCATCCAAAAATTCGGTCATGGTCTCTGTCTCCTAATGGGGATCCGATCGATTTATACCGAGACGGCATTTAAATCGGTGTAAAGAGTGTCCGCTTCATGTCGCTCATTGGCGTAGATCCTGTCGACCAAGCGCATCACCTCGAGCGCGTGCGTTGAACTGCCGGAAACGATGGGGAGTCCTTTCTCGACCGCATCCAGGAAGATCTTGATCTCCGCGTCTCAAGAGGAGTCGGTTTCGTAGGAGAAACTCTCCTCCTCTTCCCATGTGGCCGCGGGCGCGGTGGTTCGATTGGTCGCGACAACCAGAACTTCTTTGCCGTACGTGTCGCTGGAGGTTTTCAACCCGTTCAGCACCATGTATCCGCGCTCCATGAAGACCTCGAGCGAGAAGATGTGGCGCCATTGGGTCATGGTGGAATGAATGGAAGCAACGCGGCCGGTCTTGGAATCCCGCAGCAGCGCGAAGACGTTGTCCTCCACGCCCGGAATTTTCCAGTAGAGACTCGATACCATCGCCTGCACTTCGTCGAACGGGCCACCGAGGTAGAGGAACAGATCGAGCATGTGAATGCCCTGATCGATCAATATTCTCCCGCCCGCGAGGCTTGGGTCGGATCGCCACGTACTCAGATAGTCCGCGTCCACCGATTTTCCGTATCGGCCGCGCATCCAGAGAATGCGTCCGTATTTGCCGCTGTCGACGATGTTGCGCATGTGAATCGCGGCACCATGCTGGCGGTGATTGAAACCATACATGAGCTTGCACCGCGAGGTCCGCTCCACGGCCATGATCTCCATCATGTCGGCTCCCGTAAACGCCGGGGGCTTTTCGCAGAAGACGTGCTTTCCCGCCTGCAAAGCCGCAATGGTGATCGGTTTGTTGAGCGCGTTGACGGTGGCGACGAACAGGGCGTCGATATCGGGACTGGCGATCATCTCGTTCCAGTCGTCGTAAACGTGGATGCCGTCGGCCAATCCCTGCGGTTTGGTAAAGGGATCGCAAACGCCAATCACTTTGGCTCGGCCGGTAACTTCCACTTTTTCATGCCGAAGCTGTCCCATTTTGCCGTAACCGGCGATGCCGATCTTGAGCGGGCTATTGTGCTTTTCAGACGACATTCGACAACTTTCCTCCAATCATGCTTATGCGATAAACTGGCACTGTGCTCGGAAGCGGCTCTTTTTGCCGGCCTTTAAGCTCGCGCGAGCGAACTTGCGAGCTTTTCCGCTCACCAAGGACGGGGGGCACACAAACTTCCCAAACCTCCCATCCATTTATTGTGCCAAATCCGTGAGCACCGGGAACGGCAACCCGTCGCCAGCACCGCCAAGGAGGGGCCGAACAACGTTCCTCTCGATGCGGCAATGATGAGCCCCGTCGTGCTCGCCATACGCGCGTTCAATATCCCGACACTGTACTCAGGTGACGCTCACCGCTGAACGTATGGTCACTCAAACGTCATACCGCTTGCGCCGCCGCCTGTTTTCTTGACGCCGCGTCTTCGGGGACTCCGGCAGCCCCGGAACCCAGGCCGCCGTCAGCCGATGTGCTCGGGATCAGCACGCTCTTGAAATACGAGACCGCGCGCGCGAGCCCCTCTTCGAGGGGGACCGTCGGTGCCCAACCCAGACGTTCCTGGGCACGCGTGATGTCCGGGCACCTTTGAAGCGGGTCGTCCACCGGAAGCGGCCGGTGCTCGGTGGCAGACCGTGATCCGGTCAAACGCAACACGCGCTCCGCCAATTCCGCCACCGAAACCTCATGAGGGTTGCCGATATTGACCGGCTCGTGAGCATCCGGCCCTTCGGAGTTCATCAGCCGTATCAGCCCTTCGATGAGGTCGTCGACATAGCAGAACGACCGGGTTTGGCTGCCGTCGCCGTAAAGGGTGATCGGCTGTCCGGTCAACGCCTGCACGATGAAGTTCGAGACGACCCGACCGTCGTTGGGATGCATGCGAGGGCCGTACGTATTGAAGATCCGAGCCACCCGCACTTCCAATTTGTGCTGGCGGTGATAATCATAGAACAGCGTCTCGGCGCAGCGCTTCCCTTCGTCATAGCAACTCCGCGGACCCGTCGAACTCACATGACCGCGGTACTCTTCGGTCTGAGGATGCACCTCCGGATCGCCGTATATTTCACTGGTCGACGACTGCAGGATTCTCGCTTTCGTGCGTTTAGCGAGGCCGAGCATGTTAATCGCTCCATGCACGCTGGTTTTTGTCGTTTGAACGGGGTCGAGCTGATAGTGGATAGGCGACGCCGGACACGCCAGGTTGTAAATTTGATCAACCTCTACGTAGAGTGGGAACGTCACATCATGGCGGATAAACTCGAATCTCGGGTTTCCAAGAAGATGAATGATGTTGTCACGGCTGCCCGTGTAGAAGTTATCGACGCAGATCACATCGCTGCCGTGGTCGAGCAGGCGTTCGCACAGATGGGAACCGAGAAAACCCGCTCCGCCGGTGACGAGTACGGATTTGGATCGTTCAATATGCATTCTTGTGTGTCCATCCGACAAAGAGTGTGGCGAAAAGAATCCGGACGTCGAGCCAAAGCGACCAGTTCTCAATATAGTAGATGTCGTGCTCAACTCGGCCGCGCATCTTGTCCAAGGTTTCCGTTTCGCCTCGCCACCCATTAATCTGCGCCCAGCCGGTCATCCCGGGTTTAACTTTGTGGCGCCGGTTGTAATCGGCGAGCAGTTTCTCGAACTCGCGATTGAGCTCCACCGGGTGAGGCCGTGGCCCAATCAGCGACATCGTGTTGTTGAGGACATTGAACAACTGAGGCAATTCGTCGAGGCTGGTCTTTCGCAGAATTCGGCCGACCTTCGTTATCCGTGGATCACTCTTGGTCGCTTGAGCGAAGGTGGTGGCGCTGGTCTTCGAGTGATGCATGGTGCGAAATTTGTAGACTTCGATCAGCTGGTTGTTAAAGCCATATCGCTTTTGCTTGAACAACACCGGGCCCGGACTGGTGAATTTGATCGCAAGGGCGATTGCACCCATTAGGGGAAGGTACAAGATTGTCAAAATTGTGCCCAGGATCTTGTCCTCAAGCAGCTTCAGAACACCACTCCAGCCCGAGAATGGTGCTTTTTCGATTTCCAATACCGGGACTTGCCCGAGCAGGCGCTGATGGTGGGCGGGGAAATGATAGCCGATCAAATCGCAGCCGACGTAGATATGAACCGGCAATTCCCTGAGTCTCTGGATAACTTTGGTCAGCCTGCTATCGGCATTCCACGGAAATGTTATAACGATATCGTCGATGTCCCCTCGTCTTACCCAGTCGACGAGATCGCCCAAGTTGCCGACGACCGGCTGACCGTCGATATCTGCGCCGGTCCTAGATACGGTGCGGTCATCGAAAACCCCGACCACCCGCCGCCAAGGTGCGCGCTCTTCATCGAGACGGGACAAGAACAGGCGCGCCTGTTCACCGACGCCCACAACGGCGATGCGGCGTTGAAGGCGACCGGAGCGCGCCGTGCGGCTCAGCCAGGATGCAAATGCCGCGCGACCCAGCAGAATCCCGACGGCCGCACCCGCGAAGGTGGTGAAAACCCAGGCGCGCGAGAAGTGATCGGAAATTTTGAAGGCGAAACCCAACCCTGTCAAAACAAGGAGAACCGTCGCCAGGATAAACATCAACCGCGGCATTCGACGCGGCCAAGCAGCCACTGTTTCGAAGTCGTAAAGCCGGCCAAAGTAGAAGAAAAGAACCATGAGCGACGCCATGAGTGCCAAGGCCGCGATATACGACGACATATCCGGACTGGCGAACCCCAAGTACGCCCAAAACGCAGTCAATCCGATACACAACAGAATAAGCGCATCGCTCAGACCCAAAATGCTCGCAACTAGGTTCTCAGAAACGAGCGAAGACCGGGGAAATCTGAAACGCGGTTTCCCAATCTCTCGCCTGTCCGCAAACCCCTCGCTTGCAAACCCCTCTGGCATCCCACTGCCCCTCTAACCCCACACAATACAAACCGTTAATCGGTCCCGGTACGCAAAAATAATCAAAAATGACCGAGTACGTTGAGTGGCCGTAACGATCTGACAAAGCACCAATCTTGCCAACCGGTCAAGCCATGTTTTCACCCCGTTTGGAGCTTGTATTCTCCCCAAGCTTTTGAAAAGCAACATCCCACCATTTCGTCTGATGGCTCTACGCGTCTCGGCGCCTGCCACATATGTTGGTCATTTGGCTCGCGCATGCCACAAAAAGCTTTCACTAATCGAAATGTTGGGCAATTTGGTGTCATTTGAGTCGGTCCCGTATTCGTGAACTTAAATCCGGCGGCGACCCGGACAATATATAACCCCAACCAAGTTTGGTCCGATATTATTGTTTTGTGTCAACATATTGGTGTTTGTTTCTCGTTAAACAGAATCACGACTGCATTAACGTGTTTTTCTTTTGCTGGAATTTGCGATGGAGTGTTGCCGGGCAAAGGTGGCGTATTCATGGTGTTGCTGACGAGCCTGTTGCAGAATCGCGCTTCGACATTTGACCTGAATCGGGTTGTATGAT
>CAKZLS010000424.1 GCA_937127205.1 uncultured Rhodospirillales bacterium | reverse complement strand
GCGGCCTTGCCGGCAGCGAGGCGGCATGGCAGCTCGCCCGCGCCGGGGTGCCGGTGATCCTGCACGAAATGCGCCCCGAAAGAAATACGGCTGTCCACAAGACGGCGGGGCTGGCCGAGCTTGTGTGTTCCAACTCGTTCCGCTCCGATGACCGGCAGGCCAGCGCAATCGGTTTGTTGCACGAAGAAATGCGCCGCAGTGATTCGTTGATCCTGCGGGCCGGCGACGCCCACCGGGTGCCGGCCGGAGGGGCCTTGGCGGTGGATCGTGACGGATTCAGCGCCACGGTCGAGCAAGCGCTTGAAAACGAACCGCTGGTGAGCATCGAACGCGGAGAAGTCGCCGGATTGCCGCCGGCCGAATGGGACAGCGTGATCATCGCCACCGGCCCGCTGACCTCGGCCGCCCTCGCAGAGGACCTGCGCGGCGTGACCGGCGAGGACGCGCTGGCGTTCTTCGATGCCATCGCCCCTATCGTTTACCGCGACAGCATCGATTTTTCGAAAGCGTGGTTCCAGTCGCGCTATGACAAGGGCAGCGGTAAGGACTACATCAATTGTCCGCTTACCCGGGAAGAATACGACGCATTCATTGAGGGCCTGGTAGCCGGGGATAAGATTTCGTTCCGCGACTGGGAACGCGATACGCCCTATTTCGAAGGCTGTTTGCCGGTGGAAGTGATGGCGGAACGGGGGTGGCGAACCCTCGCGTTCGGTCCGATGAAGCCGGTGGGCCTGACCAACCCTCACGATCCCGGCCACAAGCCTTTCGCGGTCGTGCAGTTGCGCCAGGACAACGCGCTCGGCTCGCTCTACAACATGGTCGGCTTTCAAACCAAGTTGACCCACGGCGAACAGGCGCGGCTGTTCCGCACCATCCCGGGCCTGGAGAAGGCCGAGTTCGCCCGTCTCGGCGGCCTGCATCGCAACACCTTCATCAACAGCCCGAAACTGCTGGACCGCGTGCTGCGGATGAAGGCCCGGCCCGCGCTTCGCTTGGCCGGGCAGATCACCGGATGCGAAGGGTATGTGGAGAGTGCGGCCGTGGGCCTCATGGCCGGCCGCTTCGCTGCTGCAGAGCGCCTGGGCGGTGCCGCCGCCGCGCCCCCTGCCACTACTGCGATGGGCGCGCTTCTTAGCCACATCACCGGCGGGGCGGACGCTGAAATTTTTCAGCCGATGAACGTCAACTTCGGCTTGTTTCCCGATCTCTCGGAAACGGACGATAAGGGCCGGCCGCTTCGAAAAGCGGCGCGCAAAGCGGCCCTCGCGTCACGTGCTCTCGACGATCTCCAAGTCTGGGTATCACCATAAGTCAATATGGGGCGGAATCCTTCCGCCCCGCTGCCCGTCAGCCGCAAGGGCGGAAACCGTGTTTGGACCGAATCCAGGGTTTGTCCACAAGTTCCATCATGGTTCGCTTCGGCGACACCGATGCCTCGTCGAATAGCTGCATGGCAAGCACGCAATAGCCCTGACGTGCCGAATTGCTGCGCTGGGACGAATCATTCGCCAATTTGGTCACAAATGTGTTGAGCTTGCGTTTAGCGCCACCGCCATACGCGCGCTTGAACAATGAACGAATCGTTTTGCCATATTTTACGAGATCGCCTTTGTAGGACTTGACGAAATCGTTGTAGCGCTGGCTTTGACCGCAGGTTAGCGCACCGACCATCAATTCAGTTTGCAGAACCCGCGCCTCAAGCGCAGCCAATTCCTGGGATTTTGCACAAACAGGACCTTTTGCCGAGGCCATACCCGGGGCCACGATCGCGGCCAACACAAGAACCAAGCCAGCGGCCATAATCCGCCGCCATGCTTCCATTTGCCCCATAATATTGCGCTCCTTAGGTTACAATGTTCCGTTGAACTCATGCCATTTCGTCGCGAATGACGCAACCAAGATGTTGGTTCCCGCCCTTAAGCGGTCACACTAGCGGGTCGCTATCTCGTGGCTTCCGCGGTCCGGGCGTTGCGCCCGACAATTGGATACCGGGGATCCGAATACCCCGCCGTCGATGGGTGGCCGGCGGCCACCAGACCGTTGACCAGCGCTTCATCCTCGGCTGAAAAGCCGTGGTCGAGCGCGCCGACGTAATCCAACCATTGCTCAAAAGTGCGTGGTCCGGCAATGACGGCCGTCACAGTGGCATTGTTGAGCACCCAATTTACCCCGAATTGGCCCGCCGACATGCCCCGCTCCTCCGCGTGCGACTTGATTGTCTGGGCCATGGCCAGCGATTCGCCGCGAAACTCGGTTTCCATCATGCGGGTATCGTTGCGCCCGGCACGTGTCCCCTCCGCAGGCACCGCGTCCAGCCCGTACTTACCAGTGAGAACACCTCGGGCCAGCGGGCTGTACGGAACCACCCCCAATCCATAGTGATCGCACGCCGGAAGAACCTCCACTTCCGGCACCCGGTTCATGGCGTTGTAATAGGGTTGCACCACCACCGGCGCCGGCGCGCCCACGGCCGCGGCGACCCGAATCGCCTCGGCGATTCGCCACCCGCGGAAATTGCTCATGCCCCAATACCGGGCCTTGCCGGCGCGAATCAAATCGCCGACGGTGCCGATGGTCTCCTCCAACGGCGTGCCGGCGTCGTCGCGGTGCAGGTAATAAATGTCAACGTAATCGGTGCCCAGCCGCGACAAGCTGGCATCGAGAGCGCGCACCATCCATGCCCGGCCTAGCCCGCCGGTATTGGGGTCGACCCGGCCACTGCGCATGGCGTTTCCAACCTTGGTGGCGAGGACCCAGCGATCGCGGTCGGAGCGGATCAGTTTGCCGACCATTCGTTCCGACTGCCCATCGGCGTAAACGTCTGCGGTATCAACAAAATTCACCCCTGCATCACGTGCGCTGGCGACCATGCGCGCGGCTTCGCCGGCATCCGTCTGGTCGCCGAACATCATCGTGCCCAGACAGAGGGGAGAGACCCTCAGACCGCTTCTCCCCAATCTCCGATAGTCCATGGCGTCTCTCCCGCGTGCCCTGTTCATCGGTATTGTTCCACGTCGGTCGAGGCCACTCAAGACCACCCCGGCGGCGGCGCTGCGCCGCCAAACCGCGTCCCCGGGGGCAGCGTGGACTTGAAAGGTGAGGAACCGCGGGCATATTACCACCGTTGCTCCTAATTTGGTTTCCCGGCATTATTGCGATGCAATAACGGTTGCAAAGAGTATAAATACAATGAAACGGATGCTCATAAAGATGAGGGTTGTTGGATTGTTAGGATCCCGCTTGACGCTGGTGTGGTGTCTATTGCTGGCTGGTCTCGCGGTGGCGGTACCGACTGTTGCGCCGGCCCAGGAAAGCGATATGGCCAAGGCAACCGAGGAACTGTTCGATGCCGTTCATGCGAAGGACTTCGCCGCGGTTCAGGCGAGCGTCGCCGCGGGCGCCGACGTCGAAGCGTCCGACCGCTGGGGGATGACCCCCATGGAATTGGCGATCGACAAGGGATACTTCGAGATCGGCCATTATCTTGTCGCGGTCCGAAACTTCAATCGCGCCAACGAGGAGCAGCGCCCCTCGGTGACGGGGCCCGCCGGATCTCCCTTCGGATCCGCCTCATCCCGCGATGTCGGCTCCCGGCCATCGGGGCATGGATCGCCGCTGGGCCCGTTGTCGAAACCCGCCAGCGCCGACGGCGCTTTATCGAGCGACCCCACCGATGTTGATATCGAGACAAGCGCAGGGCCCGCAACCGGTGATCAGCAGCAATCGACGGGAGAGGCCAGTCCCTTCGATCCAAACGCGCCTGCACACGGAGCCGGCGCATTTACCGTTGGCGAGATCGGCGGGGCCGCTTCCGGTGTACCGTCCGGCATCGACACAGGACCCGACCCTCTGTTAGGCGTGGAGGATAATAGCGCGACATTGTCACCGGGCGAACGCACGGCGCAAACGTCCGTGCCTTCAGAGGATGGAGAAGGCGGATCGGCGTTCTCGAATCGTGTCATCGGCGTTGGCGGCAGCGGAAGCGACAGTAGGGCTCCGACTTTGCTCGAGGTTCCAAAGCAACCGTCGAATCCGCGTCGTCAGTAGGCTCCGCGCATGCGGTTGAATGCCGTCCACACCAACCGCGAGGGTCCGGCCGATCGAACGCGCGGATCAAACGGATTAAAGCCGCACTTGGCCAATCTGCGGAGGTAGATCGCGGCCAGCGTCGCAGGCAACAGCGCCGGCAGCGCCCGCTTCGGGATCTCCGAGCGGTAACGCCGGGCGGATCGAATAAAATCCCAGGCTTTGTCGGAGATCGCGGTAACCACCGGTACCAGGCCGTCGACCGGTCCCGTCTCGAACATCTGCGCCACGTCCAGGCCGGCCTCTCGGCTCAACTCGGCGGGGAGGTAGACCCGCCGAGCTTGGGCGTGGAACGGCACGGCGCGCAGAATGCCGGTGAGCGCCCAGGCGATACCCACGTCGCGCCCCGCTTTTTCCGGTGCCTCTCCCGTCCCGCCGAGGATGTGCAACGAAAGCCGGGCGAGGGTGGCCGACGTCCCATCAGCGTAATCGATCAGTGCGTCCAGCGTCTGCGGCGCAAGGTCGTCGAGATCGAAGGCGCGTGCGTCGAGGATTCGGTCGAATTGGCGGCGATCGAGCCCATACCGGTTCACGGCGTCGGCAAGCGCGACCGCCACCTGATGACGCAGCGGAGCACCGGTATAGATCGTGTCCAGGGCATCGCGCCACCATTGCAGGCGCATGTGCCCCAGCATCGGCTCCCGAGCCATCTCCCGGATCCGCGCCACCTCCAGGTTGAAGGCGTACACAGCGGCCATGGCCTCGCGCTCTTCCGCTGGAGCGAACAAGGAACAGATGAACCGGTCGTTGTCGAAACGCCGGACCTGCTCGGCGCAATAGGAAAGCTGTGGCATTGCGATTACGTATACCTTGTTCTCACGATCATTCAGCGTGTAGGGTTCGCAAGCGCATTATCGCACTATAAGGCATCAAGCAACTTTCACTAGGCAAAGGGCGGCCGCGTCGTGATCGTCATCAGTTCGAGCCGGCTGGGCCGCGACGCCGACTTCTCGCTCATGCCGGAACTGTTCCGTCCGGCCATCCAAACCCATGTGCGGCACTTCGGCCGGTTCGTACGCCTGGCCGACGGCATCGCCGACGATGCCACTCTGACGCGTGATGAAAAACAGGCGCGCCTCGATGCACTGGAAGCCATGCTCGAGGGTGGTCCCGACGCCGACTGGTCGGACGAAGCGTCGACAGTGTCGCGCCAGATGCGCGAGAGCCTGCGAGACTCAAAAGCCACCGCCGAGCACGCGCTTCATGTCACCCATGCGTTCCGGAACGACATATCGGGCGCGCGTGTCCAGACTTGGGACGATCTGCTGGCCTACTGCACCCACGCTGCTTCTCCCATCGGCCGTTACATGCTGGACCTCACGGGCGAGGATCCGGGCGTCTGCGGCCCCGCCACAGACGCGCTCTGCGCCGCGCTCCGAATCCTCAAGCGGTTGCGCGACTGCAAGGAGCCCAGCGCCCAATACCGGCGGCTGTGTATTCCCGAGAAGTTTATGCGCGACGCGTTTATCACCACCCTGCACCTGCAGGCGCCCTCGGCCAAGGGTCAGACCCGCGCGGTCATCGACCGGGTGCTGGACGGCGTCGACCGCCTGTTGGTGGATGCCGCCCCCCTGCCCCGGTTGATCAAATCGCGAGGCCTCAGCCTGCACACCGCCATCGTGCTTTGCCGGGCGCGAACGCTGGCGCAACACTTTCGCGCGCGCGACCCGCTCAACGAGCGCGTGGAACTGAGCGGTTGGGAACGACGCAAGTGTAAATGGCTCTGCAAACTCAGATCTTTCCTGCCTTGGTAACAGAATTCACTGGATTCCCTTCCCGTTCCCCTTTCAATCCATGGTGCAACACCATATTTTCAGGGGATCTGAAAAAGTTACATAAAGGACGAGGGACATATGGCTTTCGAACTACCGGCGCTGCCATTTGCAAAGGATGGACTGCAGCCATACATTTCGGCGAATACACTCGACTTTCACCATGGCAAGCACCACCAAACCTACGTAACCAATCTCAACAACATGACCGAAGACTCCCCGATGGCTTCGCAGAGCCTGGAGGAGGTCATCCAGGCGGTTGCCGGCGACGCTTCCAAGGCCGGCGTTTTCAACAACGCCGCCCAGGTTTGGAACCACACCTTCTATTGGCACTGCATGAAACCGGGCGGCGGCGGCGCACCGTCTGGCGACGTGGCGGCGGCCATCGACGGTGCTTTCGGTTCCTTCGACAAGTTCAAGGAAGAGTTCAAGAACGCCTGCGTCACCCAGTTCGGCAGCGGCTGGGGCTGGCTGGTGGCCGAGAACGGCTCGGTCAAGATCGCCAAGACCGGCAACGCCGACACTCCGATGGTCCATGGTCAGACCGCGCTTCTGACCTGCGATGTCTGGGAGCACGCATATTATCTCGACTACCAGAACCGCCGCCCCGACTACGTCCAGGATTTTATCGACAATCTGATCAACTGGGACTTCGTTGCCGAGAACCTGGCCAAGGCCTGAATTCGCACAAGACGCCAGCAAAGCGAGAGGCCCGGGTTAATCCGGGCCTTTTTTTGCGTCGCGTCGTCATGCTTCGTTCGAAGACAGGCCAAGCCTGCCGAAGCCGAACCGTCGGACGTCACTTCTGCGGCGGAGATGGTTCATGTGCATGGGGGAAAACACGACAATTGCACATATGTTGTGCAGCTTCGTTCATTTGCACATAATTTGCGCAATTATAGAAAGCTGGTGCGTGCAAGCACCGGCCATATTTCGGTCCAAATTCATCCAATCTCGTCGATGTTTCACCTTTCTCCTCACTTGGCGCATGCCTTGCTAGCGAGATAGTGCCGTGCGGTTCGCACGGTCTGTTTATTCTATGTGATGTTCATGCGAATCAAGACACCGACGGGCTTGAGAGTGCTAGTTGCAGACGATAACGCGGAACGAAGGGGCATGTTCAAGGCCATGCTGAGTGAACACGGGTACGGGATCGCCGGCTCGCTGCCCTTTGGCGACCTGACGGCTGATCGGATCGAGCGAGAACGGCCCGATGCGGTTCTGGTCAATGTCACCGATCCCGATGAACGCTCGATGGACCGTATTCGCGCCATTCAGGACGTGCGCCCGTCGCCCATCGCCATGTTCAGCGAAGACGGCGAACCGGAACAGATACGGGCGGCGGTGGCGGCGGGCGTGAGCGCCTACATCGTAGTCGGTCTGAATAGTAACCGGGTGCGCTCGGCCATCGATCTGGCACGGGCTCAATTCGACGAGGGGCGGCATGTGCGCGCGGAACTGGATAAGGCCCAGGCCGCCCTGTCGGAGCGCAAACTTATTGAACGCGCCAAAGGCATTGTTATGAGACAGCGCGGTCTCAACGAGGAAGACGCGTATCAAGTCATGCGCAAGACGGCGATGGACCGGAACATCCGCATGGCCGACCTGGCGAAGACACTGATCGACGCGACAGAAATTCTCGGGTAGCGGCCGCCCCCACCC
>CAKZLS010000423.1 GCA_937127205.1 uncultured Rhodospirillales bacterium | reverse complement strand
GTCGATGCCCAAGTCCTCCATGTAGACGAAGTGGGTCTGCAGTCCGGCCTGGCGGGCGCAATCCTCCACGTAGTCCACCGTGCCCTTGTCCTCTTCGGAGTCCCGCGCGCAGGCCACGTGCAGGGGACCGTCGACGCCGAAGTTCTGCAGCGCCGCCACCAGCTGCTCGTGCAGCGAGTTGAATTGGTCGCATCCGTCCGGGATCAGCCCGCGCTCCATCGCCTGTTCCAGCCAGGTCCACTGAAAGATCGCGGTTTCGTAAAGCGTCGTCGGCGTATCGGCGTTGTATTCCAGCAGCTTGGCCGGCCCGGTGCCGTCATAGGAGAAATCCATCCGGCCGTAGAGATTGCGGTGGCGCTGGGTCCACGTGTCGGCGATGTACTCCCAGAACGGCGCGGGGATGGCCAGGCGGCGGAGGATCTCCTCGTCGGCGATGGCGCGCTCCACCACCGCGAAACACATGTTTTCCAGCTCCTCCAGCGGATCTTCGAGATCGTCCTCGATCTGGCGGAGGGTAAAGCGGTAATACGCGCTTTCGTCCCAGTAGGGGTCGTTGTCGATGGAATGAAAATCGAAACCGTGCTCGCGCGCGGTTTCCTTCCAGTCCTCGCGCTCGGCGACGGGGATGCGGTGCATGGGGCGGGGGAGACTCTGTCTGGGCGTTAACTGCTGGCCGAACCGTAGGACCGGGCGGTGTTTCCGAAGCCGCCGCGCGAGACCGTGAAGGCCTTGGTGGACGGCCGTCCGGCGGCCGAGCGGTTGACGGTGGTCTTGCCGGTGTTGGCGCCCACGTTCCGGTTGTCGGCGGTGCGGAAGTTCTTGGCGTCGTCGGCGGAGCGATAGAGCGGCTGGCTGAAAGCACCGCCGCGTCCGCCAAGCATGCTGCCCATCATGTAGCCCATCATCAACGGCATGAAGATGGAGCCGCCGCCCTCGCTTTGGTACGGTGCCACTTCGCAGTTCTCGGCCCCGAAATCGGCCTCGCAGGCGGCCTGGTCGGTGTATTTCGGCGCCACCGCCGCGTGTTGTTGGGCTGCGACCTTATATTCCGCCTCGCATTGGGAGCGGATCGCCCCGGGGGCGTCGATGCACTGCTCCACACTCTCGAAAATATTGGCGTCGACCCGCTGCTCCTCGCAGGCACTGAGCACCAGCGCGCCGCTTCCCATCATCACCAACGCGACCGACCGTGAGCGTTTCATCGATTCTTCTCCGTGGATGTACCGTGTCTTGTTTATTACATAGCGCTTGAGCCGCGAAACCAAAACCGCAAAGGTGCGCTTTCACCGAAGGGTCCCACATTCCATGCAGATACGCCCCGTGCAGTCCGCCGACCGTTCCCAGTGGGACACGCTGTGGTCCGGCTACCTCACGTTCTACGCCCAGGAACTGCCGCCGGCGGTGACCGACGTCACCTGGCGGCGGCTGGTGGACCCGGACCAGGATCTCCATGGCTTCGGCGCGCTCGAACCCGGCGGCGCCATGGTCGGGTTCGTCCACTATCTGTTTCACCCGGTGACCTGGTCTGACGGCGTTCGCTGCTACCTCGAGGACCTGTTCGTCGCCGAGAGGGCCCGGGGCCTCGGTGCCGGCGCCGCGCTGGTCAACGCCGTCTATGCCGCCGCCGACGCCCGCGAAGCCGATCAGGTCTACTGGTTCACCCACGCCGCCAACACGACGGCCCGCAAGCTGTATGACCGCGTCGGCCAGCTGACGCCGTTTGTCAAGTACCGGCGCTGACCCCAAAGGGCGACGCGTTTCCTGGGGTTGTTTGCCAGCCGCGTTGCTATTTCCGCCATCCTCCTCCAGAACCAAA
>CAKZLS010000422.1 GCA_937127205.1 uncultured Rhodospirillales bacterium | reverse complement strand
ACGCCACGCAAACCCTGCTGGCGGGCGAGCGCATGGTCCGCGCCTTCGTCGACGCCGGCGTGCCCGGCGACGTGTTCGTCAATCTGTTCCTCGACCACCAAACCACCGAGGACCTGATCGCCGCGGGATCCTTCGATTTCGTCAACTTCACAGGCTCGGTATCCGGCGGGCGAACCATAGAGCGGGCGGCGGCCGGCACTTTCACCGGTCTCGGCCTCGAGCTGGGCGGCAAGGATCCGGGCTACGTCCGGGCCGACGCCGACCTCGATGCGGCGGTGGATACGCTGATCGACGGCGCCATGTTCAACAGCGGCCAGTGCTGCTGCGGCATTGAACGGATCTACGTGGCCGCGCCGCTGTTCGACTCGTTCGTCGAAAAATCGGTGGCTATCGTCTCCGGCTACGTGCTGGGCAACCCGCTGGATCAAAAAATAACACTTGGCCCCATGGCCAGCCGCCGCTTCGCCGACGACGTGCGCGCGCAGACCGCCGAAGCCGTCGCCGCCGGCGCCACCGCCCTGATCGACCCCGCATTGTTCCCGGCCGACGATGGCGCCTGTTACCTTGCGCCGCAGATCCTGACCAATGTCACCCATGACATGAGCGTCATGCGGGACGAGAACTTCGGCCCGGTTGTCGGCATCATGAAAGTGGCGGACGACGAGGAAGCCCTATCCTTTATGAACGACAGCGACTACGGTCTGACCGCGTCTATCTGGACCGCCGATGCCGATCGCGCCGCCGAACTGGGTGCGCGGATCGAAACGGGCACGGTGTTCATGAACCGCGCGGACTACCTCGATCCCGGGCTGTGCTGGACCGGCTGTAAGGATACCGGCCGGGGCGCGGCGCTGTCGGCGCTCGGCTACCAGTCGCTGACCCGGGCGAAATCCTATCATTTGAAAAAGGCCCTCTAATCCATGAGTTCCCAAAGTCTCAACGCGAACTGGAGCTACCCCACCGCCATTCGTTTCGGCGCGGGCCGCGTCGCCGAACTGGCCGAGGCTTGTACGGCCGCCGGCATCGCGCGCCCGCTGCTGGTCACCGACGCTGGCCTCGCCGAAGCCCCCATAACCCAAGGCGCGCTCGACCGGCTGGACCGAGCAGGGCTCGGCCGGGCGCTGTTCGCGGACGTCAAACCCAATCCCGACGACCACAATCTCGGCGCCGGGATCGAAGCGTTCCGAGCCGGCGGACACGACGGTGTCGTCGCATTCGGCGGTGGGTCGGGTCTTGACCTTGGTAAACTGATTGCGTTCATGGCCGGCCAGACCCGGCCGGTGTGGGACTTCGAGGACGTGGGCGACTGGTGGACCCGCGCCGACTCCGATGCCATCGCCCCCATCGTCGCGGTGCCGACAACCGCCGGAACCGGCTCCGAAGTGGGCCGTGCCGGCGTGATTACCCACTCGGCGACCCACGTGAAGAAGGTCATCTTTCATCCGAAGATACTGCCCTCGGCGGTGATCTGCGATCCCGAGCTGACGGTGGGCATGCCGCCCATAATCACCGCCGGCACCGGCATGGACGCCTTCGCCCACTGTCTCGAAGCCTATTGCTCGCCGTTCTACCATCCCATGTCTGCCGGCATCGCGCTGGAAGGAATGCGGCTGGTGAAGGAGAACCTGCTCCGCGTCTGCCGCGACGGCCGGGACGTGGAGGCCCGCGCCCACATGATGAGCGCCGCCGCCATGGGCGCGGTGGCGTTCCAGAAGGGGCTCGGCGCCATCCATGCGCTGTCGCACCCCGTCGGCGCGCTTTATGACACCCACCACGGCACCACCAACGCGGTGGTCATGCCGACGGTGCTGGCTTTCAACCGCCGGGCCATCGACGAGAAGATCGTCGCGCTCGCCGCCTACATCGGTATTGGCGGCGGCTTCGACGGTTTCCTCAATTTCGTCTTTTCCCTGAGATCCGACGTGGGCATCCCCGACAAACTGCGCGACCTCGGCGTCGGTTCCGAGCGGATCGACGAAATGGCCGCCATGGCCATCGACGATCCGACCGCCCCCGGCAATCCGATCGCGCTGACCCTGGACGATGCCAAGGCGCTCTACGAGGGGTGTATTTAGAGCTTGGTCCGGTCTCGTGGCTAGGGCGCCTGGGTTTCTCCCAGACGTTCGAGTTCGTCGATTTCGGCTTCTGACAAATCGGCCAGGTGGTCGAGGTTGCTCGCCCACTGATCGACGCTGGTCCAGTCGTGTCGGTACAGCACTCGGTTCATCTCTTGCAGGTCACTCATGGTGCAATCCTTGATGATTCCTACGCATTGTCCTAGTCGTGTCGTCGTCGTTTGATCGCCCGAGAAGGTGACCTCCGCCGACGCCGCAAACGGGTTGCGTGCGTGCCAACGTGGGCCACAGCCGAGTTCCTCTCTCAAACGATCATGGTTCTGAATGGACGGGGCTGGCCGGCGTCAGTCCTGGGCCGCGAGCGCAAAGCGCCGTCAATTGACGCGAACTATACTACCCCATTTGGGGCATTCAAGACCAAAAATCAAAATGTTGTGGATAATTCGTTTCCTGATCCCATAAATTGCATCATAGGTGGTGCAACGGACCAACCATCGCGAAATGGTAGTTGTTTGCGGGGGCATTTGCCGTCGTTTACCGAGCGGGGCCGTCCTGGAAGTCGCTCGATTCGCCAAGAGGGATGCTCACCGCAGTTGGCCAGTTCCCGCCGCTCGGCATCCCGCCTTGATCATGAAACCGAACACGATCATAAACGGCATCGAAGAGACGCCAAGGGTCGGCCGATCTCCGCGCTGGCGGTTGACGTTCCGCCGAAACGCGCTGACGCCTCGGAAAAGCCAAAGAAACCGCCGCGAAGAGTTTTGATTATGTCGTTCAATCTCGGGCCTTACGACCAATACTACCTCGCCGGTGTCGTGCTGCTTGGCACTTATGGCGCGGCCTTTATCCTGCTCTGGGTGGCGCAGCGTTCGCGGTCTGCGCCGTTCATAAAGTCGTTCCGTGGGATTGCGCAAAACTTCCTGACCGTGATCAACGTCATCTTCGCGCTCAACCTTGCCTTTCTCGCCAACGACACCTGGAATGCCCGCGACCGCGCCCTCGATTCCGTGTACGCCGAGGCCGGCACCCTGCGCAACATCGTCGACCTCGCGCGGACCCTGCCTGCGCCGGCCCAGTCCGATGTCACCGAGGCGGTGCACGAGTACGTGCGACTGACCGTCACCGACGAATGGCCGAACTTGGCCAGACGGGAGAGCGGCGCGGCGGTTTCTCACCAACTCGATGCGTTGATTACGCTGATCGCCTCCGCCGACGTGACTCGGGTGGCGGACCCCCGCGTCGCCGGACAGATGCTGCAGCAGGCCATTGATATCCGGGGTACGCGCGAGGTGCGGATGGCCCTCAGTCAGACCCATGTCAATCCGCTGAAGTGGCTGGGTATGGCCTTCCTCGGCTTTCTCACCCTGACCTCCATCGCCATGGTCCACGTGGAGGTACAGCGCGCCCAGCTTCTTGCCGTCCTGCTGTTCGCCACCGCGGCAGCGCCATCGGCGGCGATCATCCTGATCCACGGCAATCCGTTTCAGGACCCCTTCGCGGTCTCGCCCTCGCCGATCGCCGATAGCGTCGCGCCCGTCCCCTGACGCTCGTGACCGACGGCACCGGGCAATTCCGAAACGTGGCGGGGTTACCGGTTACAGACTGGGAGGCCGTTCGATCAGACCAAGCGGCGAGATGAGAAATCGGGAGGGCGGTGAAGAACCTAATGGCGCCGCACCGCATCCATGCCGTGACGTACTGTAGAAATACAGTAACGTGGTGGTAATATACGGATCGGCGCCCTGAAGATTTAACATAGTGAAATCGGCGCCTACGGGTTGAGCGCCGATTTACCAGAAGCGATGCTTATTTATCGTTCTTTGTTTTGACGTAGTCGACGACGCCGGCGGCCATGAAGGAGCCCAAGATCAGCGAATTCATTACTGGGAGTGCTAACTCAGCCATTTTAGTCTCCTGAATATGTGGTTCAATTAACGAATTCGTACGCTCGGTTATTCCGCGTGGATCAAGCGGATCAAAAAAATGCAGAAAATGAATCGGGCGATGAATGCGGGCGTGGCGAGGCGGTAAAGGTTGAACGAAGCGGCGAAATCCGCGCCGCGCTCGCTGCCAATGGAACCCCCATCGGCCCCCACGACGTTCTGGTCGCTAGCCAAGCCAACGCCCGCAACTTGACCTTTTCACCAATATTACCAATGAGTTCCATTACGTTGCAGGATTGCCCGTCATCGCTTAACTTGGCGCGAAGATATTCTCGCGGAATGGTTCGAGGTCGGCTGGTAGGCTCCAGTTGAGAATTTCCAGATCACGAATCGGAACGTAGTCGCCGATCACAAAGAACACGGCCCGAAGGCCATCGGTGAAATAAGGATCGCCCTCCGCGTTAAGCCTTGGCTCGCCGGAGTCGGCCGGACCAACGCCCGTGACCAAACCGAAGCGCCATACGTTGTGGCTATACAACAAGTCCTGCTCAAGATAGAAGCGCGCCTCGTCCACGGCGGGATCGATCACATGCGTTGTCGGGGGCCAAACCCGACCCGCGAGCTTGATGCCGGCATCGCGGCTGATGTGTCCGACCCACACCGGTATCCCAATGTAGCTAACCGGCGCGCGCCAAAGCCGGATGTGGTTGCGCTCATCGATCACCGCGCGCGCTTTTTGAAAAGTCATATCCTGGACGCGGTCGAACAGATACAGGCCGGAGATTGGGGCATAGCGATAGCGTGAGCCGAAAACAAAGGCGCTGAGGATTCGCCCCATCGAATGGGAACTGATCTCCGCCGTCACGTCCCAGCCCTGACTCACCAAGGCCGCTCTGATCGCCTCCACCTCGCCAACGAAAACAACGTTGAGCGGGTCGCCGGGAACACCTTCCTCGGAAGTGGTGCAGCAGGTCAAGGATTGCAGCCACGCCCGGAGTTCAGCCTCGCTGAGCGATTTGAAGCCGTCGAGCGGTAGGGCCGACGGATCCGAGTCGGCATAATCCGTGGTCATCCCTGGAACGCTGACGGCGATATTGAAGGAATGATGTCTCTTGTTGCCGACAAGATCGATGTTGAAAGCCTTCAGCCCCTCATCGCTATGCGTGTAAACGAAACCGGAAACCTCGGCGCCGGGCGCGATGTAACGCTGGACCTCCTTGTCGCGGATGCTGGTGTATAACGCCTCCGCCGACAAAGGGGAAATGACGGACGACCGGCGCGCCACCTCGTAGGGAGAAAAATAATCGGGGTCGATGCTCTTCAAAAACAATACGTAACTGTGCGGTTGGAGGTTTTTGATTCGGAGCCACACCGGCTGAATGCCAACCAGATCCAAGCGCGCGCCAAACTCCTCCTCGATTTCTGTGTCCGCCAATACCGAAACCGTCGTGATCACCTGGTCGTCGGCGTGAACGACAGCGCGACTAAGATACCCCTCGCTCTGCAAAGTCTGCTCCGAGGTCGCGCATCCGGCGAGCGCCGAGAGGCCGATAATCAGCGAAAAGAGCCATAAACCCAAGATCCTCGGCCCGTTGGCCACGGTCAGTCGTCGATAGAGAATCATCAATCTTGGCGCTTCAACGATATCTGGTCTTCGGTTCCGACGTGGGGCGGTGTCAGCAATTGTTCCTCGACGTGGCGCACGGCCGCCTCCAGAACAACTTCCCTTGGAAAGGCGTTTCGATCGACCACGTAAGGAGCCAGGGTTGGATACTGACGCGCAATGGGCATTCCAACGGCCCAATGATCGGACTTGACGAACCCGAGTAACGCGCCTCCGGGAACGATCTGATCGTAAAAGATCATCTGGCCGTCGTTGCGCGGATCGATTTTCGACAATTCGTCGTAGCCATCTCGCAACGGGGTGGAGATTTGTTCACGAGGGGCAAATGTGCCAAGGGAGTAGTAACCTGTTCCTTCCGGCAGCGAGTGGGTTGACAAAAACTGGCGCCGGATCGCCGGTCTCAAGCTCTCAAGGGCTCGCCCGTCACCTTCTTCGCAATCCGAACCGGGCAGGTACTCAAGCAGGGACATCATCCACTCCGGCGCATCGTTGCTGAGTGGCGAACCGCCAACGGCTCCGGCGACCGTGATGACCGCCGCAACACGCTCTTGCAGTTCGGGGTATGCGACCAGCCCCTCGATGATGTCTGGCGCCCCTTTTGAATAGCCCACCAATATCAGACGCTCATCCGCGGTACCGAGACCCATGTCAATAACCGCATCTCTAATCTCTTGACCGTTCCTGGCACTACTCGAAAGGCCATCCACCCTGATGTAACTCGTTCGGTAACCCAGGCTCCGAAGATGCCCGAGGGCGAACTGGAGAGGTCGGATTTGATCGGCAAAGCATTCCGCTCCCAGGCCGGCGACAACGGCGATGTGAAGCTTCGATCGCGCGGCTCCCAGGTATACGGTTTTCCCTGAACCCGGCGGCTCGTCGTAGAAGAAGTGAACAATTTCACTGCACGGCCGGTATCCGGGAAAATCGCGGCCGGACTCCTCATTGACCGCGCAAACGATTTCCCGAAAACGGGCTCGTTGATCGGCGGTCTTTGCACCGACCTGGTCGACGAACGCCAACGGAGAGGCGTCAAGGGTGTATGGCGTTCCCGGTTGCGAAGCGCATCCCGCAACGATGAATGCCGCCAGCGCCAACAGGGTCGATAATATGCGCGAGCGAACGGTTTTATGCCTCTGCCGCGAAGCGTTCCCTCCGAAAATGACCTTGCTCGTACTGATTGCCTGGTTCTCCCAAATCCGCAAAGGGCGATGCCTCGCATCACTCAGTGGCCATCACTATCACTCTCTGGTGATGCTTGCAGCATAAGAAAAATGAGGGAGAAGTGAAGGGCGGCGCAGTTAACACCTCAGGTCACAACGAGTCACTATCGGTGACCGCTGGTCGCTACTGTCCTGGAAAATTCAACTCCATCTGATTTTTTTTGGACAGTAGTGAAGATTAGTACCAGCGTTGAAACCAGGAATGAGGGTTGTTAAGTCATCCGGAAGAATTTGGATACCTGCCCTCCAAGGTTGACCCAAAGAAAAACCATGAGAGCTCTCTGAAAGCGGATTTCAAATGATAACGAAGCATGCGTTTGCCGTAGCCTTGACCGCCGCGATCTTTCTTTCGGCGCCGTCGCTCCTCCTCGCCCGCGATGACATTCGCCGGGAACCGATCCAGTTCGCGGCCGGCAAGTCCGGAGCGACCGTGAAGGGGGCCGTCAAGGGGTACGAGACCGTCGACTATATCTTGCGGGCGGGGGCGGGCCAGACAATGAGCGTATCGCTGAAGACCAGCAATCTCGCCAACTATTTCAACGTCCTGCCACCGGGATCGTCGGACGTCGCAATCCACACGGGCTCGACTTCGGGAAACGAGTTCAGCGGCACGCTGTCGGCCACGGGCGACTACACGGTACGCGTCTACCTGATGCGCAGCGCCGCCCGGCGAGACGAGACCGCGAACTACACGCTGGACGTCAACATCACCGGCGCCGCAAAAAGCGGAGCGGCCGACGACGATGCCAAGGTTCCGGGCACAGACTACCACGCCACCGGCGACATTCCGTGTTCCATGGGCGAGGGGCAACCCATGGGACAGTGCCCGTTCGGCGTGAAGCGCGAGGGTAACGGTACCGGGATGGTCACGGTGACGAAGTCCGGTGGTCGGACCCGTGTCATCTTCTTCGAAAACGGCCGGGCAACGGGGTACGACATGAGCCAAGCCGATCCCGGCAAATTCAGCGCCGAGAAACAGAGCGACCTGAACATCATCCGCATCGGCGACGAGCGCTATGAGATTCCGGACGCGGTGATCCAGGGCGGTTGATGCTGCGCATCGTCCTCATTTTCGTCGCGAGCGTTTACACGCTGATCGGTATCGCGGCGTTGGTGATCGGCTTCGTCATTCCGTGGGACGACCCGCTAGCGGCGGTCTACACGATCTTGGTGGGGATTCCCTGGACTTATCTATTCCTGAGCCTGGCGGATAGCTTGGCGGAAGAACACACGGTCGGCGTGGGTATCGCCCTGGTGACGAGCGCCATTTCCCTTAACGCGGGGCTTCTGTGGTGGTGGGCATTGACGAGAAAAAGGGATCCGCAATGAAAAAGAGAATTCGTCACCTGAGTGCCGGCGCTGTCGCGGTGCTCGTCGATGCCCGCTCCGCCGCGGTCGACGAAATCCGGGCCGCCCTCGCCGCCGCCGGAACCCCCATCGGCCCCTACGACGTCCTCATCGCCGGCCAGGCCAAAGCCCGCGAGCTGGTCCTCGTCACCAGCAATGCCGGCGATTTCAACCGCGTGGCTGGATTGCGGGTCGAAGACTGCGTGGGGTGAGGGTGGGGAGCAAATGCTTCGATGATAGCGCTGATCCACAATCTAGGATCTCTTTTCAATAGAATTCGACCCCTTCGTACCGTGCGAAGCACGATCCGCTACTGGAGGTTAACGATCTCGACGGGTGTTCCATGTGGAAACGGATCATGCTGACAATCGGGGAATTTCTATCGAAGGAACCGTCTGACGGGGCGGTTCTGCAATAGGTCGTTGAGGGCGGATGGTCGCCTTTAGTAGGCATTTCGGACGTTAAACCTGTGTCGGGTGAAATTCTCAATATGACCCATTGCTGCCATTCTTCCG
>CAKZLS010000421.1 GCA_937127205.1 uncultured Rhodospirillales bacterium | reverse complement strand
TATAAGGCGTCGACGACCCGGAGAGGTCGACGCCCAAAAATGAAACCAAGCCGGCCTTCATAACTGAAAACGCGAGAATCCCCAACATAGCCGCGATGAATGGCTTGGTAAGAACGGAAAAATAGATCAGCAACGGATTGAATTCGGCACTATTCAAAAACGCCCGGACGCGAACGATGACGCTGACGATGCTGCCCAGGAACGCGGCATGAATGGTCAGCAGATAGTCCCCGATGGGAACGTTCTTGATGGCGAAGAACAATGGGAACTCTTCATGCAGGTTGGCTGCGTGAGTGTTTACAAGATCATGAGTTGCACTGAGAGCCAACACGACAATAAAAGACAATAAGAATATCGTACAAAGCGCGGACATGACACCTGAAAGCGGGGTTTCGCCACACATTTTCGTAACAATTCTTGAAAGTCCGCCGGCATATTTGTCTTCGATTGCGCCGAGATCAAATCTAAAACTCCTGATCAGGAGAAGGTTCGGCTCCTCGTCGGCAAGCAAATCAAAGGCCGTTTCGAAATACACCCGGTTTTCCTCGACGGCCTTCCGCGGCAAGGTGGTCAGCAATCGCGTCAAGCCGGCGATTTCCATCTGGGTTTCGTCATCGAGCTTGCAGCACATTCTGTGTCTGATTTTCGCGAACAGAAACTCGACGAAATCTTGGTAAGCCTGAGGATCCTCCAGCGACAGGCGCCGCATGTCCTCCTGCGCCGGGATGTGTTCATCCGGCACTTGCAGATTGGCTTCCGGCCGAGAAATGGGCTGCTGTTCTTGATCTCTCACGATCCGCTTGCACTCAGCAAGTGTGCGACGCTTGGCGTCTCCTTCCGGCCAACATGAACCATAGAATCACACCACACCTTCGGCGCGCAACAATGTGTTTTAGCGCTTTTGACATAGGGTACTTGACGGTGGAAATCGCCTCCCGGCGACTCTACGCCTCCGAGCGGCCGCGAATCGAGAGGCTGACAATCGTCCATGGCATCCTCACGGAACCAGCTTGGCGACCAGCTCTTCCAGGCGCTGGAACAGGCCTTTCTGTTGCAGCGCCAACCGGACGATGCGCCGGGCGCGAACGAAATAGACGTCGGGGGCCAAGTCCACGGTGCTCGCCGCCCGCTCGGCCTCGCGCGCCACCTGGACGAGGTCGCGGTGCAAGGGATCGCGCGAGACGAACCGGGGGATGGCCAACTCGAACACCAGCTTGTCGAAATCCCGGGCGCCGAACCGGCCGCGGGACTGCAGCACCGCGATCTTGGCGCGAATGGTCTCGCTATTCAAAATAGCGCTGAGGAAAAACGCCTCCGATGCGTTCTCGAACGACGCGTAATACAATTTATGATCGATAATGGCGTTGCGGTCCTCTACCACCGCCGCGGACAACAAAATCCCCGATTTGGCGTAGACCACCCGGATGGGCGCCGGCGGCACTTGACGCTCCAGCGCCTTGAGGTAATTCCACCGGCCCACCAGCGACATGGCGTTGCGGCCATGCTCGCCCCAGCGCTGTTCGGCCTCTTCCAACCACTTGGCTAGGCCCGGATATCCGGTCTCCTTGGCCGCGCGGGAGTCGAGAATGCGGTCGTTGGCTTCATCCCAGGGAATTACGGCCAGCAACGGTCCAAGCACCCGAAACGGCACGATCGACTCACCCAGGTAGATCGGACGCAAGAACTGGCTCTCGACCGTTCCCTGAAGCGCGGGCAGGTCGCGCCACGGCCGCTTGTCCTGTCGGCCGGCACGGCTCTGCACCAGCGGTGCCGCCGGATTGGAACCGAGCCGCCCGGTTGCCTGGCGCTCCACCAGACACAGCGAACGCGGCACCATTGTCGCGCCCTGGCGAAAGGCCCGACGGTAGGGCGAGCCCCCCGAGCGCGCCGCCGCCGCGGGCCAGGTGTCCTCCTGGCAGCTGAGCGCCTCGTCCGCCTCTTCCAACGAGGCATCGCGCAGCGGCAGGAAACCGCGCCACGCGGTGATGGTTTCCGGCAGCGGTCCGGCCCGCTCGCGCCGCGCGAAGAACACCGTCGACGGCATCGGAAACATCGGCTGAACACGCTCGTCGAAGGCCCAAACCTGGGTGAACCGGACCTCCGTCGTGTTATACCGGCCGCCGCGGAAACCGGAGAACTGGGCGCGGTTCAGAGCGCCATAGGGCATGACCAAGGCGATGGTGCCCTCGCTCCGCAGGTACAGTTCCGCACAGCGGACATAGAAATAGGCCGACAGATCCTGGTGAGTGGCGAGCTTGCCGCCGGTCCACAGCTTGCGCGCCCTGCACTCGTCGCGGAAACGCTTCTGCATGGCCGGCTCCATAAAGCGCATGGACAGCCACGGCGGGTTACCAACGATCACGTCGGCACGCTGGTAGGCGGACGATAGCCAGATCGGCCGGCTGAGGTTGCGCACGATGTAACCCCAGATGTGGTTCCGGCCGCTTTGGCGCAGTTCACGGAGATGGCGATAGGTATCCACCAGAGTGTCGAATTCGCGCCGGTCGGCGATGCGTTCGCGGCGGAGCCAGGCGCGAAAGGCGTCGCTTCCGGCGTTCTGCTCGCTCAACTGCATCATAACCTGGACGGTATCGTCGAACAGCGTCGGTTCGTTGGCGAGGCGTTGCGGAAACAGCAGTTCGGGACCGTCGGGAACGTTGATCACCATGTCCATCTGGGTGAACATCTCGCGGGTGTTCCACTGCATGGAATCGCCCAGATAGACCGGCAGTGAAAACGCTTCCGGGCGGTCGCGCAGGCGCTCTTCGCCGAGTGCCAAAAGGTAGGTCACACGAGCCACCAGCACGGCGACGGGATGAACGTCGATGCCCACCACCTTGTCGAGACAGTTGCGGAACG
>CAKZLS010000420.1 GCA_937127205.1 uncultured Rhodospirillales bacterium | reverse complement strand
GGAATTGGGGCTTCCCTATGCGTCCGATCCGGTGGTCAGCAAGCATTTGGCCCGTTTTCTGACACGCAGCCTGACCAACGTCCGGGCCAGCGAAGGGCTGAAAAGCTTGGTGGGCGATCCGGACAGCTCCAAAGGCTTCCTCGCGCCGACGGCGGTTTTGTTCAATGGCGGTGTGTTCAACGCCGCACCTATCCGTCAACGCGTTCTCGATCTGCTAGCGTCGTGGAATCAAGGCCAGCCGGTCCGTGAACTCGAGGGCTTCCAGCCGGATCTTGCGGTGGCCAAGGGCGCGTCTTTCTACGGCCGCAACCGCGTTACCGGGAAGGGTATCCGCATCAAGGCCGGCGCCGCGCGCTCCTATTACATCGGCCTGGAAACATCCATGCCGGCGGTGCCCGGGTTCAAGCCGCCGGTGAAGGCGCTGTGCGTGGTGCCGCAAGGTATGGAAGAAGGCTCGGACCTGGTAATCGAGGGCCAGGAGTTCGGGCTCGTCACCGGCCAGACCGCCGATTTCCGGTTCTTCTCCTCGGAGGTGCGCAGCGGCGACACGCCGGGGGAGATCCTTCCCGACGCCGAACGCGAACTCGACGAGACCAGTGCGCTGGAAGTAGATCTTCCCCCGGTTGAGGGGTTCCCGGAGGGCCAAGCTGTTCCCGTCCGAATCAACGCCGTTGTGACCGAGCTCGGCAATCTGGAGCTATGGATGAAACACACCAACTCCGACCACCGCTGGAAAGTGGAATTCCAGGTCCGCACCGAGTAAAAGTCCCTCACATACACCCACGAAAGCCGGGCTTTCGGGCCTGCCTGGGCTCAGAAGGGAATACCATGACCTATGATATCGAAGCGTTCGAAGCCGATATTCCGCCGGACATTCAGGCCCTTCTCGGCGGCGCCGAGACCGCATACCAGGACCCGGATCGGGCCGAACAGGCCCTTCACGCGGCTTTGGACAAGGCGCCGGACAATCTGGCACTGCGGGTGGCCACCTACACATTTTATTTCTATGCCAACAGGCTGCGCGATGCCATGCCGCACGCCGAAGCTTGCCTTGCGATATCGGCGACAGCCCTTGGCTTGCCGCAAGACTGGCGGCTGGTAGGTCCCGAAAGCGCCTCATTCAGCGGCTTCGAGCGGCCACAGCGCGTGTATCTCAAGTCGCTCGTCGCGCTCGGGTATTGCCGCGCCCGCCTGGGTGACGTGGAAGGCGCTGAGACGATACTGCGCAAGGCAGCGAGCCTCGATCCAGCGGACCGGGTGGGCGCCGGGCGTCTCGCCGATGTGGTGGCGCGCGGCGGCATCGATGATGAGGATGACGAGGACTGAAGGCGCGGGCCGGGTGCGGTCTGTATCCAGTCCGCGGTGTCGAGGATACTGGCATAGGCGCGGGCCGATTCGCGCGCGGCCATCCGACGTCATTCGGACAGGGTAATACGCTTCCCAAATAGGGATTGATGCCGAGCCGCGCGCAACCAGCCTGCGTCCTTGCTTGCTCGAAACAGGCCGCGCTAAATTCACTCAGTGTCGGACTTTACGGAAAACTCCGCCGAATTGGACAAACTGCCGTCGCATTCGCGCATTGCTCTCGCGTTGGCGTTTACAGGCGTCGTCGGGATCATCGTCGCCGTACTGTTTCTGCCGGCGGGGCGGTTGAATTGGGTCGCCGGTTGGGTTTATGTGTTGTTGATCATCGTCAACACCGTCATCAATTACGTCTATCTCCGCCAAACAAACCCCACGCTGATCGTCTATCGGACGCGGATCGGACACGGCACCAAGACTTGGGACACCATACTGATGGCTGTGTTAACCCCGGTCCTCTTGTCGGTGTATGGCGTCGCCGGGCTCGATGCCGGACGGCTTGGTGGTTCGGCGATCCCTTCCCTGATATGGCCCGCTTTGCTGTGGCCGTTGGGTTTCGCGCTTTTTATGGTCGGCGCCGTATTGCTGACATGGTCCATGGGGGTCAATCCGTTCTTCGAAAAAACCGTACGTATCCGGACGGAGAGAGGTCAACGGGTCGTCGATACCGGTCCTTACCGGTTTGTCCGCCACCCCGGATACGCGGGCTTTGGGATCTGGATCCTTTCGGTCCCGCTCTTGCTGGGCTCCTGGTGGGCCTTCTTCCCGGCGATTCTTTCCATTGCCATCGTCGTGGTGAGGACGGCGTGGGAGGATCGGACCCTGCGCCAAGAACTTCCCGGCTACCGAGAATACACCGACCACGTTCGCTTCCGCTTGATCCCCGATGTCTGGTGAGTATCGATCGAGCCTGGAGCCCCTGACAAGTGAACTTCGAGAACAAGACCCCGGCTCCGCACGCATGCTAAATTTTGCGCGCCATGATGGTCGACGTTGGCCGGTCGGAGCCGACTTCGAAGATCGGCCCCTTGCCCAACGGTTCGAAACTCAGCTTTCGGTAAAAGGCCCGAGCCCGGTAATTAAGGTCTGAAACGCTCAACCAAATCCATGATCCGCCGGCGCGTTGAACGGATCGAACGGCGTCTTCAAACAGCGCCTGGCCGACACCCGAACCATATGCGCGGGCGGCGACGTATAGCTGTTTCAGTTCCGACGACTCACCAATAAGCGGCAGCGGGCAGCCATGGTGTTTGACCAAATGGAAACCGAGCGCCGAGCGATCCCCGAATGCCACCGCGCAATGGACGCTTGGGTCGGACAACAAGTTCTCTGCAGCATCGACCGAATAGTTCGCTTCGCAATAAGCGCGAATGTTTTCCGTGCTGTGCACCTCCTCATACGCGTCTTGAAAGGTTACCGCCCAAAGCTTTGCCAGTTGGCGGGCAAACCCCCTGTCGACACGGCGCAGTTGCACCGCCAATGGCTCCCTGAATGACATGACCAAATCACTACCACAATATTTTCCCTGGACGGCACTTTCAAAATGCCGCGCGCCTGTCGACGTCGAGTCCCGATCTCGGGCCAGCGTATTCCGGAGACGGCGGGGAGAAATGCGAGGATATCCATCGCAGCACTTGCTATGGTGCCGCGCCCGACCTCATTCCCATCTCGACAATGTATCGGGCCTGAACCCCAATTGACGGTACGGCATGTCGAAGCGGCCACTGAAGACGCCCGAGTTCATCGCGCTGTTTTCGCTTGTCACTTCCCTTACGGCTATCAGTATCGATGCGATCCTTCCGGCGCTGCGCCAGATCGGTCAAGCACTCGCCATTTCCGAACCCAACAGTGTCCAGTTCGTCGTCACCATGTTCATTTTTGGGATGGTCTTCGGTGAACTTCTTTTCAGACCGTTTTCGGACGCCGTTGGCCGCAAGTGGGCGATCCTGGCCGGATTGCTCATTTTTTCGATCGGCGCGGTGGTTGCGATGACGGCACAGTCCTTCGAGCATCTGCTGGTCGGCCGAATCATTCAAGGTTTCGGGGCTGCAGGGCCCAAAATCGCCTCTCGAGCGCTCATTCGGGACCTCTACGAAGGCGCCGCGATGGCGCGGATCATGTCCCTGATTTTTATGGTTTTCATTCTGGTTCCGATGGTGGCACCCGCGTTGGGTCAGGCTGTCATGTTCGTCGCCGACTGGCGGGCGATCTTTGCGTTGTACTTGGTGTTGGCTGTGGTAGTCGCCGCGTGGCTCGGCATACGGCAGCCGGAAACCCTGGCGCCGGATCGGCGTGTCCGCTTGTCTATAATGCCCCTTCTCCGTAACGCTCTGCTGATCTTGCGACATGGCCAGGTGATGGCTTACACGGCGTCGGCGGGCCTCATATTCGGCGTGTTGTTGTTGTACGTCAGCACCTCTCAGGCGACGTTTCTGGATCTCTACGGTGTCGATACCGACTTTCCGCTTTATTTTGCCATACTGGCCACGGCGCTCGGGATCGCCGCCTTCGT
>CAKZLS010000419.1 GCA_937127205.1 uncultured Rhodospirillales bacterium | reverse complement strand
ACGACGACCGCCCGGCGGTGCACGACTGCTCGCCGTAGTAATCGGTGAACATCATACCTTCGTTGGCGATGCGGTCGATGTTGGGCGTTTTGTAGCCCACGAGACCACGGGTGTAGGCGCTGACGTTGGATTGGCCGATGTCGTCGCCCCAGATCACCAGAATGTTGGGTTTCTTGTCTTGCGCGAACGCCGGCGCCGCCAGCGTCGCCGCTAGCACGACAACCGAGATACCGATGAACCTGGGAATGGGCGTTCGTTTCATTGAGCTCTCCCTCATTTTCTCGTTGGGGGAAGGGCCGGCGCCGCCGCGCCGGCCTTTCTCTGGCGTTAGCTTAGCCGACCTTACCATTTTCGCCAAGCCAGCGGTAGACTAAGCCACCGAGCGCGCCGCCGATGAGCGGCATGACCCAGAAGAACCAGAGCTGCGCCAGCGCCCAGTCGCCCACGAAAATAGCCTGACCGGTGCTCCGCGCCGGGTTGACCGAGGTGTTGGTCACGGGAATGCTGATGAGGTGGATCAGGGTCAGGGCAAGGCCGATGGCCAGCGGCGCGAAGCCGGCCGGCGCGCGGCCGTCGGTGGCGCCCAGGATGATGATCAGGAAGAAGAACGTCAGGATGATCTCGGCGGCGATGGCGGCGCCCATGGAGTAGCCACCCGGCGAATGCTCGCCGAAGCCGTTAGACGCGAAACCGGCTGCCAAGCCGAACTCGGCATTGCCCGAGGCGATGACGTACAGCGCGCCGGCGGCGGCGATGGCCCCGATAACCTGAGCGATCCAGTAGGGAATGATCTCGCCGGTGGAGAACCGTCCGCCGGCCCACAGCCCGATGGTCACCGCCGGATTGAAGTGCCCGCCGGAAATGTGCCCGACGGCGTAGGCCATGGTGAGGACCGTCAAACCGAATGCGAGAGAAACGCCGACGAACCCAATTCCCAACTCCGGGAACGCGGCGGCGAATACGGCGCTGCCGCAACCGCCGAAAACGAGCCAAAAGGTGCCAAGGAATTCAGCACCCAGTTTGCGTGATAGTGGCATTAGACTCTCCCTTCCCCATGTTAAAATCGTACGTCGCGCGGCGGGCAGAAAAGCCCATATTGGCGCTATTGGCAACACCCGGGTCGAGGCGCCTCACCGCCCCGCCGCATGTCTTTTCCCCCGGTGACAGCCGGCCGGATTATCTCGGCTCGCAATAAGAACGCAGGCTTTCGACGTCGTCGATCGTCACTTCGCTGCCCGATACATGTACGCCGTGAGCGCGCAGCGCCGCAAGCGATCGGGACAGTGTTTCGGGGCGTATGCCCAAACGCTGGGCGACGAGCGCTTTCGTGAACGGAAGCTCAACCGTCTCCTGGCCGCTTGTCTGCACACAAAGACGCGTAAGGAAATCTCCCAGCCGCTGTGGCGCCGACCTCACTTGCAGCTGTTCGACGCGCTCCACCAGATGGCGAAGCCGGGCCGACAACGACGCCAGCATAAATAAAGCGATTTCCGGATCGGCGGCGAGCGCGGCGGTGAACCGGGTTCGCTCGAGAACGAGCACGGTCGCCGCCCCGGCCGCCTCGGCGCAAACCGGGAACCGGGCGCTGGCGAACATCGCCGCCTCGGCAAAGGTTTCTCCGGGAGCCACCACGGTCACTAGCGCCTGGTCGCCGTCTTCCGTTACCCGGTAGAGTTTGACCCAGCCCTCCAGCAACACATAAAACCGGTCGGCGTCATCTCCCTGGATAAACAGGGTGGCACCGTCATCCACCTGCCGGACCGAAGCGGCGGACAAAACCGTGCGCAAGGTCTCGGGAGACAGACCTTGAAACAGCGGGGCACGGCGCAGGCGCTCGGGCTCGCAGACGCCAATGTTCTCGTCCCGTTGATCCATCGCCCGCTCTTGCGTCTCGCCCCTCATCGGCCGTTCCCTCTTTTCCGTAGCCCTGGGGCGCACCCGGTCGACCTCAGGTTTACTATCCCCCGCACTCTTTGCTGGTGTCCGCTTGACCCTGGTCAAGGCGGATGGGCGCCCCTTGGACACATATAGGGCATCCATCACCAACGGGAGAGACCGCGCATGTTTTGCTATCAATGTGAACAAACCGCCCATGGCACGGGCTGCACCGTCCTCGGCGTCTGTGGCAAGACGCCCGAAGTGGCGATGTTGCAGGACCTGCTGCTCGAGGCCACCAAGGGGATCGCCATGTATGCGCATCGCGCCCGGAGCCTTGGCGCAACGGACCCCGCCGTGGACGCGTTCACCCTGGACGCATTGTTCGCCACGGTTACGAACGTCAATTTCGACCCCGCGCGGCTGGATACGCTGCTGGAATCGGCCGTCGCCATGCGCGATCGCGCCCGCGCCGCCTATGAGGCCGCCGCAAGCGAAGCCGGAAAGGTTGCAACGCCGCTCGACGGCCCCGCCGGCATGATCTTGGCGTCCGACCGGGCGGGACGGCTGGCACAGGCCGGGACGGTGGGCGTTGGCGCCCGCATCGAGGCGCTGGGCGCGGATATCGCCGGCCTTCAGGAGCTATTGACCTACGGCCTGAAAGGCGCCGCCGCTTATGCCAGCCACGCGCGCATTCTGGGACGCGAGGATCCGTCCGTGTACGCCTTTCTGCACGAGGCGCTCGACCTGCTCACCCGAACGGACACGCCGGCAGACGCATTGCTGGCCGCCAACCTACGCTGCGGCGAGGTAGGGCTCCGAGTTCTCGAAATGCTCGACGGCGCGCATGTCGGCACCTATGGATCGCCCGCTCCGCATCAAGTCTTGATGGGGCACGCGCCCGGCAAGGCGATCCTGGTTTCGGGGCACGATCTCGCCGATCTCGAGGCCCTGCTGGAGCAAACCCAGGGCACCGGCATCCATGTCTACACCCACGGCGAGATGCTGCCGGCCCACGGCTATCCGGCGCTGAACAAGCACCCGCACCTGGCCGGCCATTACGGCGGCGCCTGGATGCGTCAGCGCGGCGAGTTCGAAGACTTTCCGGGCGCCATCCTGATGACCACCAATTGCATTCAGAACCCGGCGCCGAGCTATCGCGACCGGCTGTTCACCAGCGGCCTCGTGGCCTGGCCCGAGGTCACCCATATCGCCGACCACGACTTCCAACCGGTGATCGACGCCGCTCTGGCCGCGCCCGGGTTCACGGACGCATCGGAGCCGCGCCACCACACCAGCGGGTTCGGTCACGACGCGGTGCTTTCGGTCGCCGGTCCCATCGTCGACGCGGTGAAGGGCGGCGCCATCAAACGGTTCGTGCTGATCGGCGGCTGCGACGGCGCCGAGACGGGACGGAACTACTATACTGAACTGGCCGAGCGCCTGCCGTCGGACTCGGTGGTGCTCACGCTCGGTTGCGGCAAATTCCGGGTGATCGAAAGCGATCTCGGCGAAGTGGCCGGGCTGCCGCGCCTGCTCGACATGGGTCAGTGCAACGACGCATTCTCGGCCATCAAGGTGGCCCAGGCGCTCGCTGACGCCTTCGAAGTCGGCGTCAACGACCTGCCGCTGTCGCTGGTGATATCGTGGTACGAGCAGAAGGCGGTACTGGTGCTGCTGGCGTTGCTGCACCTCGGCATCCGCAACATCCGCCTCGGTCCGAAACTACCGGCGTTCCTGACCCCGGCGATCCTCGAAATCCTGGTGGCGGAATTCGGCATTCGTCCCATCGGCGACGTGGACACGGACCTCGCGGAAATGGTCGCCGCGTAACCAGCACGCAAGCATCCAAGGAGGGGGGAGCGCCTTTTCACCACGGGTTGCGTCCCCTTCATCGCTCGACCCATTCGTCGAGCAAATCCGGCTACCGCTGTGGCGTCGGTTTCCAGGCGCCACGGATGTGCCCGCAACCAGCGGCTGCCGTTGGCCAATTCGACGAACCACAGGCAAAACCACTCCCAGCGGGCCTGCAATGAAGGCATTGCAGCCCTAGGTCAAATTACCGGTAAATAGGTTAATTTGCCCATTATATCTCATGGTCAACGCCGTTCGCCATGACAGCGCGCCGCCCATCGACACAGCCTTTATCCGGGGGTAAGCGGAATATTCCGACCGATGGTCAGCTTTTGCCCAGATTTGTTCGGCTGGACCCTCAGCTGCCGACCACACAGGCGGCTGGCACTGACCGTCACTCCTGACCCGATTCGGAAGGATCAGTATGCTTGGATCGCCGCCAAGGGATCAATTTCGTCCCGGTACCACCACACCTCGGCGCTCCGCCAACGGCGTGTCGTTTGCCGGGCGCAGAAACCGGCTGGGTTGCTCGCTATTCCGATCCAAGTCATACTAATACACTCGGGAAATTCCTCGCCCCTAGGTCATGCAAGACCAATGGACGTCGGTCGCTCGGGTAGTAGCACAATGCAAAACCTGCAGGGGTGCTTGGGAGGAATTTAGCAATGACAAAGACCCACGATCTCGTAATCCGTAACGGACTGGTGGTCGACGGCAGCGGTGGCGATCCCACGGAAGCCGACGTGGCCATCGACGGTGATCGCATCGCCGCCGTCGGGGCGATTTCTCCGCGTGGGCGTGAAGAGATCGACGCGAACGGACTGATCGTCACTCCCGGTTTCGTCGACATCCATACCCACTATGACGGACAGGTCACTTGGGAGAATCGCCTGGTTCCGTCGTCTTCGCACGGAGTCACGACCGTGGTCATGGGCAACTGCGGTGTTGGATTCGCGCCCTGCCGGTCGGACCAGCACGAAATGCTCATTCAACTTATGGAGGGCGTCGAAGACATCCCCCACCCTGTTCTGGTCGAAGGCTTGCCGTGGACGTGGGAGACCTTTCGGCAGTACCTGGACGTCCTAGGGAGCCGCCAGTACGACATGGACATCTGCGGTTACGTCCCGCACGCGCCGGTCCGGGTGTATGTCATGGGGCAACGCGGTGCCGATCGCGAACCGGCCACGGAGGCCGACCTGAGCCGCATGGCCGCGATCGTTCGCGATGCGGTGGATGCTGGCGCCATGGGCTTTTCCACGTCACGAACGTTCTTTCACCGCTCCAGCGACGGCCGCTCCACGCCAAGCTTTGAGGCTGCCGATGCGGAGCTTATGGCGCTGGCCGGCGGGCTCAAACAGGCCGGGCGTGGCGTCATGCAGATGATCTCGGACTTCGACGACCCTGAGGCGACATTCGACCTGCTCCGACGGTTGGTGAGGACGTCGGGACGTCCGCTGTCCCTATCGCTGCTGGAGGGCGCCTACGGACCAATGACACTGCGCTGGCGCGACGTCCTCGACTGGGCAGCGGAAGCCACCGAGGACGGCCTGCCAATAAAGGCGCAAGTCCTCAGCCGCGCCATCGGCATCATGCTTGGCCACGAACTAACCCTGAATACCTTCTATACGTGTCCCACCTATCAGGAACTGGCGCGCCTGCCGTTCGGTGAGAAGGTCCGCGAGCTGCGACGGCCGGAGGTAAGGGCAAAGATCCTCAGCGAGTCGGCCGACCCGGATCCGACCATCGTTCTCGGGCGACTGGCCCGTGAGTTCGACCATATGTTCCAACTTGGCGATCCGCCCAATTACGAGCAGCCGTTCGAACAAAGCATCCAGTCACGCGCGCAGCGCGCTGGCGTGCCGCCCGAGGAACTCGCCTACGACTTGATGCTAGAGAACGACGGGCGAAACATGCTGTACGTGACCCTGTGCAATTACGAGAGTGGCTCACTGGACACGTCTCTAGAAATGATGCGTCATTCAGCTGCTGTCATGGGCCTTGGTGACGGCGGTGCACACTGCGGCACCATCTGCGATGGTAGCCATCCAACGTTCTTGCTTACCCATTGGGTGCGCGACCGCCAACGCGGGGAATGCCTGCCCCTTGCGCTAGCAGTGAAACTCCTTACCCACGGTACTGCGCAGGCTGTTGGCTTGGCAGACCGCGGGGTCATCGCGCCCGGCTACAAGGCCGATCTCAATGTCATCGACCTGGATCACCTGCACCTGCATGCGCCGGAAGTTGCCTACGATTTGCCGTCCGGCGGTCGCCGCCTGGTCCAGCGGGCCGACGGCTACCGAGCGACAATTGTCAACGGACAGGTCGTCTACCGGGACGGGTCACCCTCCGGCGCGCTGCCAGGCCGCCTTGTCCGCGGTCCGCAGATCGCTCCTGCTCTCTAGCGGTCGCCGAGCCGTGGCCAAAGGCCCAAACGCTACTCCCGCAATGTTCGGAGCACAATGTCGGCTAACAGCACGCTTGCAAGTCAGGGGCAAGTATCGTCAGCTTCACCCTTGGCAGCCGACTCGGGGCTAGACTAGATTGAAACGGAAACGCGGCAGATTCAGGTTGGAAGCGCACTAAGTCTGGCGTCCATGAACACCTCGTGCGGCGTCAGCTAGGCGCCGTTTCCCAAAATGACTCAAGGCAAGCTTCGGGCAAAGGGGGGCACCGAAAACGTTGCCTTTCGGGCCGGGCAGCGTTAGGGGGCAGGGACTCCCAGAGCCCCGTTTGATTTAATTTGGGGCGACCCTGGAACAGGCTGATGACCAGCTGATAAAAACTGCGTGACGGTTTGACAATGTCAGGTCGGCGAGACAGGAGCATTCCACGGAAGGGTCCGGATTTGCCCCTGTGCTTTGTACTAATGCGCCTGGTGCCTTGTACAAACGCAGCTCAGATACAAGATACCCACAGTGCGAAAAAAACCAGCGAGGAAACAGTGAGCACTCAAGACCTTCGGACCACCCAAGGGCGCGGACGGCGATACGACAGTGTCATGGACACCATCGGCGACACGCCGTGTATCCGGATCAACGCGCTCGCCCCGGACCATGTGCAGCTTTACGTCAAAGCCGAATTCTTCAATCCGGCGGCCTCGGTCAAGGACCGCTTGGCGGTCAGCATCATCGAGGAAGCGGAACGCAGCGGCGCTCTCAAGCCCGGTCAAACGGTGGTCGAGGCCACCAGCGGAAACACCGGCATCGGATTGGCGATGGTCTGCGCGGCGAAGGGCTATCCGCTGGTGGTCACCATGGCGGACAGCTTTTCCATCGAGCGGCGGAAGCTGATGCGGTTTTTCGGCGCCAAGGTGGTGCTGACACCGCGCGCATTGAAAGGCTTCGGTATGTATAACAAGGCCGTCGAGCTGGCCGAGGCCAACGGCTGGTTCCTTGCGCGGCAGTTCGAGACGGAGGCCAACGCCCTGATCCACGAGAACACGACGGCGCGGGAAATCCTGGCGGATTTCGACGGCGAGCGGCTGGACTACTTCGTGACCGGATACGGCACCGGCGGAACCGTAACGGGTGTCGGACGGGTGCTGCGGAAAGCCCGCCCCGAAACCAAGATCATTCTCAGCGAGCCGGCAAACGCCCAAATCGTCGGAAGCGGGCGGGCTCAGGGCCGCCATGACGACGGATCGCCGGCGGAAAGCCATCCGGCCTTCGAGCCCCATCCGATCCAAGGCTGGACGCCCGATTTCATCCCGCTCGTCCTGCAGGAAGCCATCGATCAACGTTACTACGACGAATTGATCCCGGTGCCCGGCCCCGTCGGCATCGAATGGTCACGAAAGTTGGCGCAGAGCGAGGGGATCTTCACCGGCGTTTCGGGAGGATCCACGTTCGCGATTTCCGTTGACATCGCCAAACGGGCGGAGCCGGGATCCGTCATCCTGTGCATGCTCCCGGACACCGGCGAGCGCTACCTGTCCTCACCGCTGTTCGAGACCATCGAGGAAAACATGACGGCGGAAGAGATCGCCCTGTCGCTCTCGACGCCGGGCAGCCACATGCCCGATACCGCATAAAGACAAAAAAGAAGAGAACCCGGACGGGACGCCAAAGTTATCAGCGCCGAAACATGTGCGCACGCATCATAGTTTCACCGCCGTGATCTCCGCCGACGCCACATAGGCTTCGACGCCGGTACCCGGTGCCCAGTCCTTGATGAAGTCGCGGCTGGCCTCGTTGACGTCGATGGAGACGTGCCCAAAACCCGCATCCGCCAGCATGCGTTCGAGGTTGGCCACCAGCTCGCAACCGCCCATGCACCCGGCGACGAAATCCCGGTCCTCGCGGATGGCATCGGGCACGGGCGACGTGGCGACAACGTCGGAAATGGCCAGCCTTCCGCCCGGTTTGAGCACCCGGTAGGCGTCCCGGAACACCTGGGCCTTGTCCGGCGACAGGTTGATCACGCAATTGCTCATGATGGCGTCGATGCTGCCGTCGGCCAGCGGCAGGTGTTCGATTTCGCCGAGCCGGAACTCCACGTTGTCGGCGCCAACCTTGCGCGCGTTGGCGCGCGCCTTGGCCAGCATCTCGGGCGTCATGTCGACGCCGATGACCCGGCCGGTGGCGCCGACCTTGGTGGCGGCGATAAACGCATCGAACCCGGCGCCGGAACCGAGATCGAGCACCACTTCGCCTTCGCTCAGCTTGGCGATGGCGTTGGGGTTGCCGCAGCCGAGCCCTAGGTCGGCACCGTCCGGCACCAAAGCCTGTTCGTCTTCGGAATAGCCGAGCACGCCGGCACCCGTTCCGCCCGGCGCGCAGCATCCTGTACTTGTGCTCGCGCTCGGCGCCGGACCGCAACAACCGGATGCGTCGGCGGCCTTGGCGACCCCGGCGTACTCCTCGCGAACCAGAGTCCGAAGCGTGTCGTTATCCATGGTCATGATATCCTTTTGCCGTAATCTGACGGCGAATGATGCAACGGGGACAGCGGCCGCGAAATTAACATTTTTGTGAGCAGGTCAAAATTCAGTCCGTGACCGTGCCCGACCCGGCCATCCGGTAGAGAGCGGACGCATAGCCGCGCGCGTCGTCGATCGCCTTGTGGGAATGTTCGTGACCGTCGTACCACTCCTCGGGCAGCAGCGCCGGTTTCATCTTGTCGAAGGGCACGCCGTGGCGGTCCGCGAACAGCGTCGCGATATCGAGCGCGAAGGCGCTGAACAGCGGCTCCAAAACCGGTGAGTGCATCCGCTCGCCAAGGAACCTGTAAAGATACCAGTTCACCCACATGTAATCGAACGGCGCCGGGCACGCGGCCAGAACCCTCGGCTCCGCAAGCGTGAACACCCAATCTGAAAATTGTTCCATCGCCTCGCCCGGCGGTTTGGGATCCCGGCGCGCATGCGCGAGCGCTTCGGGCGCATCGGTTTCGAACCACCTCATCGTCGCCGGATACGGGCGCGCCCCGGGAAGCGGCTCGAAGTTGATCTCGAAATCGGCAACGATGCCGTCCGCAACGGTAAACGCAGCCGCCCCCAGCGACAGCATGGAATGCGGCCCCGGAATGGGACCATCCGCCTCGATATCGACCACCACGAACGTTGTCATGCTTGGATTATCCCTTTTGTTTCGCGCGGGCCGCGGCGAAGGCTACACTGCGGCCGCGCCCATACAAACGGGAAACACGATCTTGACCATGAAACCGGGCTTGACGACGAAACCGGGCCTCGGCATCGACTTCGGCGGGGTGATTATGCCCCTTACCGACCGCACACGCGGACCGGACACCCAGTTTTCCGGCGATTTTCTCCACACGCCGCCGAACCCGGGCGCCGTGGAGGAGATCCGCACATTAGCCGGCACATTCGACGGCAACGTCTGGATCGTTTCCAAGGCCGGCCCGCGGATGCAATCGCTGACCCTGGACTGGCTCCGACATCAGGACTTCTTCCGCCGCACCGGCATGGACGAAACCCATATCCGCTTCTGCCGGGAACGCACGGACAAGGAACCGATCTGCCGTGATCTCGGCATCACCCACTTCGTCGACGACCGGGTGCACATCATGCAGATCCTGCAAGGCACGGTCGCGAACCTCTATCTGTTCGGCGACAAAGAAGGTAACCGGTCCGCCCGCGAATGGATAACGCTGGTGGATGATTGGCCGGAAGCGGCCGAGGCGATCCTGGGAGACCTCGCAAAACTGAAGTGCTGAGCCGACGCGCTGAGCGCGTTAACCAGGGACATAGTGATTTTTGCAGCACAACCCCGCACAGCCGGCAATCGTCGATGAGCACGCGCCGAGGCCTGTTTTCAATTCGTTGGCAATTTCACGGGAATTCCAGATGAGAGACGCTCAGTCGACACCGCTCCAGTGTGTTCGGCTCTGCCTTTAAGAGCGGACACGCCTTGGTCATGGCGTCGAACGTCACTTTTGACCCATTGCCGAAGTCGGCGGACAGTCTCTTTATCCCAGGAACGACGTTCCCGGCCTTCATCGCGGTCCGTCCGGCGTAAACAGTCCGGTTGACGGACTATGACGCCTTCATAGAGTGTCCGATGCCGATCCGCATGATAACCTGTGATAACAGGCGCCATGAGGCGCACATAACGGATTCTGAAGAGACATTGCACCCATATTCGCCGTCCCTACGGCGAGCTATACGGCTCCGAAACTCGTACTCTGCATTATGTGCGGTTCAATCTAATCATTGTTAGGCGGCCTAACCATATGTCAGATTCCACGCTTCAAATTCGCGACCCTTGGACGATGCCG
>CAKZLS010000418.1 GCA_937127205.1 uncultured Rhodospirillales bacterium | reverse complement strand
ACGCTGCGATTGGGCAGAGAGGTTAGGTGATCGTGCGTGGCGTGATAGAGAACGCGTTGCTCGGCCGCCTTGCGTTCGGTGATGTCGCGCGCCGTGCAGATATAGGTCTTGCGACCGCCGAGCTCGATCGACGCCAGAGAGATCTCGATGGGGAAGGTGCCGCCCTCCCGGCGGATGCCGGTCATCTCGAGCACTTCGTGACTTGGTAACTGCTCCAGGGTTCCAATCGTAACGGGACTTGCGTTCCTGTCTCCCGGCGTGCCATCCATGAGCAACATGCCAAGGGGCGAATCGATTATTTGGCCCGCGGTCCAGCCAAACATCCGCTCCGCGGCCTGGTTCACCGAGTCGACGGCCCCACTGTCGTTGATGGTCACGATACCATAGAAGACGGAAGCCATGATCTCGCGCAATCGCTGTTCGCTGGCTTCGAGCGCGCGCTGATGATCCTTATCCTGGGTGATGTCGGTGTAGATGACCACCACCCCGCCGTCGCCGGTGCGTGCCTCGCGGACCTCGATCCAGCGATTGTCGGCCGTCCTGAGTTCGTAGGCGCCTTCCTGCTCCCCCCGATACCTCAAGTGGATTCGCCACCAATCCTGGGATGCCGGCGCCGTGGTTTCATTGTCGACAAGATAGGGCTGAAACAGGCGTGAGAAATCTCTAAAGGAGAGGCCGTCGACGATCCGGTCACCAACCTCATGGAACAGTTCGCGAAACCGCCGGTTGCACAGCACCAGGCGATCGTTGAAATCCCACAGTGCAAACCCCTGGGTCATCGCCTCGGTCGGCAGGATCAATTGGTCTCGCGCGCGCTCGAGATCGGTCATGTTGCGTTGCAGACGATTGACCATGCTCGCCAGCGCGCGCGCCAGGCGTCCCACCTCGTCGTGGGCCGACAGGTGCGGCGGGAAGGATGTTTTTCCGGCGGCGATACCGTCCGCGGCATCGGCAAGCGACTTAAGCCTGCGGGTGAGGACTTCACCGATCATGACCCCCACGGCCGCGATGAAGACCGTTCCGCATATGGCTACGGCAAGGGCAACGTTGCGAATCTTCTTGTAGGCAGCCACAAGCGCGGTGTTCGAAAACTCGATGGCGAGTGTCCCGAGCACGTTTGAATGCCCGGTCACTTCGCCCGTCCGCCAGTACCGATGCTCACTGGCGTTCAAGCGTGGCAGGGCACCACCGATGAACTCTGGCTTGGTCGCCACCACGATCTGGCCCCGGGTATCGGCTAGTATGACCGTCTCGATCCGGGGGTCTTGTTGCGTTGCCTGAATGAAACTCTGCAGGTTGGCATAATCCTCGGTTACCAGTGCCGACCGGCTCAAGTCCCCAATCAATTGCAGGGCAACCGACTCGCTCACGGCGATCTGATCTCGAACGTTCTTCATGGAGTAAGACAACGTCACCCACAACAGGGTCGTGACGAGTACCGTCAAAAGGAGGGAAATGGTGACCGCGATGCGGAATTTCAGCGGCATGAGGCTAGGCCCCCCGGCCCTATCGCCGTTGCGAAAATTCTCGCCGTTGACGATCAAGGTGACGGATCGAATCGTAATCCTCGTCTTGGGCGGCAACGAAGGCACCCCACTTTCCTGCCGACAAAATGCGTTTACCGTCCGCGACTTCGTTCCAACCTGTAATCAGATCGCCAAGACGTTTGCGGTCGTCAGCCGGGACGCGCGGATGAGCGGCGAAGACCAGGCTTGGGTACGGCGTCGACTCGTGAACAACCTTTATGCTTTCGGAGGGACCAAGCTCGAGGTGCGCCAATGCAAAGCGGGGCAATCCGCAGGCATCAATCGAACCGAGGACGACAGCGTGTAGACACGACATCTTGGACTGGAAATGCTGGATCTTCAAATCACGGCCGGGCACCATGCCCAGTCTTTCGAGCTCGCCAAGCGCAATTTCACTGACGGCCGCCAGCTTCGGCGGCAAACCAAGGGTGCGGCCGGAGAGACCGCCGAGACCCTGAATATGAGAGTCCTCTCGTGCGAGCACCGCGACCACAAGCGGATCACGCAGGCGTGCTATCGGTACGTACCCATGACGATCGGCAGCCGTCATATAGAAGAACGGGTGAACGAAGATGAAATCGTAGGTCCCACTCGCCATCGCCTCGGCGAACGCCTCAAAATTGGGTTTCGTTCGAAAATGAATCGTGCGTCCGAGGCCGGATCCCAGGTCATCAATCACCAAAGCAAAAACCCGGTCGAGCGTCAGGGCCGGGAGGAATGGAAAAACACCCAGGCGATAGTCCGTAACCGCTTGCTCATCTGAGCCCGGATTTATTGTGGTGGTGGCAGCTTTCGCCTCTTGAGCAACCGGCGGCGCTCGAAAACCGGTGACGAGTGCTGCCAAAAATAAGGCAAGAGTAAGGCCACAGCACGTAAAGAATGCTTTCGCAGACATGTTGCCCTCCCAGCGACATACCTCAAACGGGTAATCTTAGAGCGGGTTATGCAAAATCGCCAGCGGAAAGTCGGAGCATCCAAAACGATCCTTCTCGACACGCAAAAGGCGCGTAATACCAACGCTCATTGATAGGAACCCATTGTGACGGCCTTCCAAGGTTTCCGGCA
>CAKZLS010000417.1 GCA_937127205.1 uncultured Rhodospirillales bacterium | reverse complement strand
TTTTTACAGCACTGCATAAATGCCAAATATACTTATGAGACTTGAATTATATAGAGATCCTTACTTTTTTCAACATTACAGTATTAAGCGTTTTTTACTTAAAATTAATTTACAAATTGATTTATTACATTAATTTTTATTTAACGCGAATATTTACGCAAATGTGATGTTCTGACGGCTGCCCGCAGGCATTGACCACGAGTTCGTTCCGGCTAGTGTGTGACGAGGCTAGCGGTTGAGCGCCGTCTCGTCGCGGGACCGCTCCCGTGAACCGAAGCTTAGTCAGGAGACCAGCATGAAGTTGTTGCGATACGGGCCGTATGGCCAAGAGAAACCGGGTTTGCTCGATGACGACGGGCGGATTCGCGATTTGTCGGATCACGTGGTCGACCTCAGCGGCGACGTGCTCGGACCCGACCGGCTGGCCCAGCTCTCATCCTTGGATCCCGCATCGCTCCCCATCGTCGAAGGATCGCCGCGTCTCGGTCCGCCGGTTGCCGGTATCGGTAAAATTCTGGCGATTGGTCTGAATTACCGCCTGCACGCCGAAGAAACCGGCGGCAAGCCGCGATCCGAACCCATGCTGTTCTCCAAGGCCATAACCGCGCTGAACGGACCCAACGATCCGGTGATGATCCCGCGCGGATCGGAGAAGACCGACTGGGAGGTGGAACTGGCTGTGATCATCGGCAGCAAAGCTCAGTACGTGGATGAAGACCGTGCGCTGGAGTATGTGGCGGGCTTCACGGTCATCAACGACGTATCCGAGCGCTCATTCCAGAAGGAACGCGGAGGCCAGTTCATCAAGGGCAAGAGCTGCGATACGTTCGCGCCTCTCGGCCCCTGGCTGGTCACCCGGGACGAAGTCGCGGACCCGCAGAACCTGGGCTTGCGGTTGGATCTCAACGGCCAAAACCGGCAGAACGGCAACACCCGGGATATGATTTTCGGCGTCGTCTATCTGGTCAGCCATTTGAGCCAGTTCATGACCCTGATGCCCGGCGACGTGATCGCCACCGGAACACCCGATGGCGTCGGTCTCGGCTGCAAGCCGCCGGTTTTTCTCAAACCGGGCGATGTGATGGAGGTTTCGGTGGAAGGATTGGGCCAGCAGCGCCAGGACGTGGTCGCTTACGCGCCGGGCGGCTGACCCCGTCATGCTGATCGCCCAGATCTCGGACCTCCATCTGCTTGCCGACGGAACGCTGCTGGGCGGTCAAGTGGATACCCAAGCGGCGCTGGACGCGTGTATCGCTCACATCGCCGCTTTTGAGCCGGCACCCGACGTTGTGCTGGCTACCGGGGATCTGACTCAGGACGGTCTTCCGGAGGACTATGCCCTCTTGCGCGCCGCGTTCAACCGGCTCCCCATGCCGGTCTATGTCATCCCGGGTAACCACGACGACCGTGCCAACTTGAGAGCGGGCTTTGCGGATGGCGGTTACCTGCCGAAGACCGGCGCGTTTCTGCATTACGCCCTTGACGCGTACCCGCTTCGCCTGATCGGGCTCGACACCCTGATCGAGAACGAGGTGGGCGGGCGACTGTGCCCGGTGCGCCTGCGATGGCTGGAGGACCGCCTCTCGGAACATCGCGAGAAGCCGACGGTCATCTTCATGCATCATCCGCCGTTCGCCACGGGGATTGCCTTCATGGACAGGCCGCGGTTCCAAGGTGCAGAGGAGCTGGAGGGATTGATCCGACGCTTCTCCCAGGTGCGCCTGATCACCTGCGGACACGTTCACCGGGCGATCCAGACACAGTGGGCCGGGACCCTGGCGGCGGTCGCTCCCAGCATCGTCTTTCAGATGGCCCTGGCGCTCTCGGAGGACGCACCGTCTGCCTTCGTTCTCGAACCGCCGGCCGTTTCGCTGCATCTGTGGCAGCAGGATCGCGGTCCTATCATCGTGACCAGCCCGATCGGCGATTTCGGCCCGCAGCACCGGTTTCATCCCGAACCTGCGGAACCTGTTTAATCCGGAACCAACACCCGCTATGTTTGCGGTGAGCCGCAACGTCGGCCCCACTTGTCGGGGAGGGAATGAATGCCAACCGATCTCACGGAGAAGTACGACCTTCGGGTCCCCCGCTACACCAGTTACCCAACGGCGCCGCATTTCACCACAGATGTGAATGACAGCGTCTATCGCGATTGGCTCGGGACCCTGGATCCGCAGCAGCCGCTGTCGCTCTATTTTCATATCCCGTTTTGCGACTCCATGTGCTGGTTCTGCGGCTGCTACACAAAAATCGTCAACAAGTACGAGCCGATCCGCAAGTACCTCGATGTACTGGAACAAGAGATCGACCTGCTTGCCGACGCGCTGCCCGGTCGGTTTTCCGCGAGCCACCTGCATTGGGGGGGCGGCAGTCCCACATTACGAACGGGCGGTGACTGGCTCGCGCTGGTGGGCAAGCTCCGCCACCGCTTCGACTTCGCCGACGGCGCCGAGATCGCGGTGGAAATGGATCCCCGCGACACCACCGAAGACTATGTAAAGGCGCTCGCCTCCGCCGGGGTCAACCGGGCCAGCATCGGCGTCCAGGACTTCCACCCCGACGTTCAGGCAGCAATCAATCGCATCCAACCCTTCGAAGTGGTTGAACGGGTCTGCGGCTGGCTGCGCCGGCATGGCATCGACAAGATCAACCTCGACCTGATGTATGGTCTTCCCCACCAGAGCACGGAACGGGTGCTGAGCATGGTGGATAATGCGGTTCGTCTCGAACCGGCGCGGGTGGCGCTTTTCGGCTATGCCCACGTGCCGTGGATGAAGACCCATCAGAAGCTGATCGACGAAGCGGCCCTGCCGGGCGCCAACGAGCGCTGGCATCAGTTCGAGGCAGCCTCGGAGCGTCTGGAGGCGCTCGGCTACCGCTCCATCGGCCTCGATCACTTCGCCCGGCCCGATGACGATCTCGCCGTCGCACTGGAGCAGGGCCGGCTCAATCGGAACTTCCAGGGCTATACGACAGACGCGGCCGCGGTGCTGCTGGGCCTGGGCGCGTCGGCCATCGGCGGCTTGCCCCATGGCTTCGCCCAGAACGTCTCACCGCTGAAAGAGTATCGCGAGACCATCGCCGCCGGCCGCCTGCCTATCGCGCGCGGCGTCGAACTGAGCGCGGATGACAGGCTGAGGGGAGATATCATCGCCCGGTTGATGTGCGATCTTGCCGTCGATCCGCAAGCAATCGCCCGGCAACACGGTGTCGACGAGGCGGATTTTTCCGCCGAGCTCACGCGCCTCGAACCGCTCGTCGCCGACGGCGTTGTGGTCGTTGATGGCGATCGGATCACCGTCACCCCCGAGGGTCGCCCCCTGGTTCGCCTGGTGGCCGCCGCCTTTGACGCCTACCTGGAGCACGGCGAACAACGACATTCACGCGCGGTCTGAGCATCGGCGCGTCGACATCGAACAGGAGAAACGATGGCACGGGCCTTGGCCTTATTGGTACTGGCGGTCATGATCAGTTGGCCGGCCCTTGGCCAGCAGCCTCAAACGGCCGGTGTCGTCGACCGGCTCGTAGGCGCTGCCACCGCGACGCGCGGCGGTATCGGCCTTCCGCTCAGTGACGGTATGGTGGTGTTGGTGGGCGACAAAATCGCCACCGGCGACGCCACCCGGCTTCGCCTGCGCCTTATCAGCGGCGCTGCCGTCGTCCTCGGAGACAATAGTTCGATTACCGTTGAAGCCCAGGAGGCGAAGCGCGGCGGGCATACTGTTCTGGAATTCTTCCACGGCGTGTTTCTCGCCGTCACATCGAGTGTATCGGACGCCGAGGTCCCCGCCGAACCACCCGCCGAACCCATGGAAATCCGCACGCCCAATGCCGTCCTCGGCATCCGGGGAACCACGGTGTGGGGTGAACAGCAACAGGACCACCTGGGCGTGATCATGCTATCGGGGAAGGGTGTGGTCGTGACGGCGCCAACGGGCATGGTTACGTTGACCGCACCTCTGGAAGGTACCGACGTCCGCACCGGCAAGGCGCCGACAACCCCCAAGCAGTGGGGTCAGAAACGCATCGACGCGGCGAATCGTTCCGTGGCCTTTGAATAGGCTTCGGCCGCGGCAAAATCAGGCACCGCCGGCCCGGATGCTCCCGGTTCCGCTCCTTTGGTGCGAACGTGAGTGCCGGAAGTTCGGAGCCAGATCCGCAGCATTTCCAGCTTGATGGGCGAAAACAGGCCATCACGATCGGTGTTCACGCCGACAACAGACAATCGACTCGAAGAAAAGGCTGAGGCTTCGAACCAGCAACCGACCCAGTGCTCGTCCCACTTACCCTCGGTATCGCGCGCCCGATAGTGAACGACCACGGAGTTCTCGGCG
>CAKZLS010000416.1 GCA_937127205.1 uncultured Rhodospirillales bacterium | reverse complement strand
TCGGGGTCGGGACTGCGCAGGGTCAAGCCGCCGATCGCAGCGCGAACGGTCCCGCGCAATCGGTTATTGATGCGAATTCTTTTGACGGATCGTTTTGGTGCCTGTTCGATCTCGGTTAGGGTCAGGGGATCCTTGATCAGGACGACCTTGCCCTTGGGTTCGCCGATGACCACCTTTCCGTCCGACTTGCGGACGTAAAGGCGCCGATCGAGAAAGGCTTGCAGTGCCGGAACCACCCGGGGATCTCCGGTGGCGGCCAGTCTTTCGACGGCCTCGGCCTTGTCGCTGAAACTCTTGTCCGCCAGCGCCGTGATGTCGTTCTCGATCGCCTGAGCGTGCGCGGGCGAGGGGGCAATCAGGGCCAGCGCCGGCATGAGAACAGCGACGAGCAGTGCGAGGGTCGAGATGAATTTCATCACGTAAACCAGATGACAATCGGACAATGGGGGCGGTGGCGACAAGGATCGTGGGGGATCGCCATTTGACCGGCGTCCCCCACGACAGCTCTTCGGAGAACCCTACGAGGAGGGCTCGTGCTTTGGCTTCTCACAGTTGCCGCAGACCCAGGGGTAGGTCCAGTCGGCGGTGAGCTTGGCGCTCTCGGGGATGTAGTCGGACCACGCATCGCCCACGACCACGCCGTCGGTGGACGTGACCACGTCGAACTGTCCGTCTTCCTGAATTTCGCCGATGAGCACCGGCTTGGAGAGGTGATGGTTGGTATTCATGACCGCGACGCCACCGGTGAGGTTCTTGACCATCTGCCCGTACATGGCCTGGCGAACCGCATCCACGTCGGTGGTTCCGGCCTGCTCGACGGCCTGCGTCCACATCTTGAAGCCGATGTAGTGCGCTTCCATGGGATCGTTGGTGACGCGGTTCTCATCCTCGATGAATTCATGCCACTTTGCGATGAACTCTTCATTTTCCGGCGTATCAACGCTCATGAAATAGTTCCAGGCGGCGAGATGACCCACCAGCGGTTCGGTATCCAGACCGGCAAGCTCTTCTTCACCGACGGAGAAAGCGACCACCGGAATGTCTTCGGCGCCGATGCCCTGGTTGGCCAGTTCCTTGTAGAACGGCACGTTGGCGTCACCGTTAATGGTGGAGACCACGGCAGTTTTCTTGCCGGCGGACGCAAACTTCTTCACGTCGGCAACGATGGTCTGCCAGTCGGAGTGACCGAACGGTGTGTAGTTCTCCATGATGTCTTCATCGGCGACACCCTTGGAGTTCAGAAACGCGCGCAGGATCTTGTTGGTGGTGCGCGGGTATACGTAGTCGGTTCCAAGCAAGACCCAGCGCTCCGCGCCGCCACCGTCTTCGCTCATCAGGTACTCGACCGCGGGGATGGCCTGCTGGTTCGGCGCTGCACCGGTATAGAACACGTTGCGGGAGCTTTCCTCGCCCTCGTACTGAACCGGATAGAACAGCATGCCGTTCAGCTCCTCGAATACCGGCAGCACGGATTTCCGCGACACCGACGTCCAGCAGCCGAACACGACATCGACCTGTTCCTTCTCGATCAGTTCGCGTGCCTTTTCCGCGAACAACGGCCAGTCGGAGGCCGGATCGACAACGACCGCTTCCAGCTTCTTACCAAGAAGTCCGCCCTTGGCGTTTTGATCTTCGATCAGCATGAGCATGACGTCCTTAAGGGTCGTCTCACTGATCGCCATCGTCCCGGAGAGGGAATGGAGAACCCCGACCTTGATCGTCTCCGCCGCTTGGGTCACGGAGCTGGCGAGAACCGACGCCGCGACAATGCCGGCGCCCGCAAGCGCACACAATTTCTTTTTCATGAATAGAGCCTCTGCATAGGTGACTAAATTTTGCCTTGTTTCGGGTTAGCAAGAGGCGAGCCAACGGGTGAATTCATCGGACTATTGATAAAATATGAAGAAATAACAATGAACTGGAAAACTCCCGGCAATGAGTGCGCGGGTACAGGCTGCAGTGGGAGGAGTGCAACCCGAGCACCAAAATGATGATAAATTAAGCACAATTGCAATTGTGTCTATTAATTGCGCAAAAACTATCCTGGTCGGTGCAGCAGGCGGTCTGTTGCAAAGCGAGAAGAACAGAGTAAAATTTTCTACTTATGAATTTAAGTGGGCTGGAACGCTGGGGCGAGGTGAAGAGGTTTCGCTCGCATAGTTTCGTTGGATCTTTTCAGCTGCAGGGGAGGTGATCGTGCGCATTCGAACGGGTGTGATAGCCGCGGTATTAATGGTTGCAACGGGTGCGGCCGCGGAAGATCCGCGGACCGAGATCAAGCTCCCAGCCGAGGTGCGGGCTGCTTTCATGGAACACATGCGCGATCACATGGATGCGCTTGATGATGTTATGGTCGCGCTTTCCGACGCCGACTTCAAGGAAGCAGCCGAGACCGCGCGCGAGCGATTGGTCCGAGGGTCGGGCAGAGGGTTCGGGCGCTATCTCCCTATCGAGTTCCGCGAAATGGGCCTTGGCATGCATCGCGCCGCCGCCGAATTCGCCGATGTGGCTGACGCGGCGGCGGTAGAGCGGACGGCGGCCGACTGGAAGGAGACGATGGCGGCGCTGCAGGTGATCTCCGCCCATTGCCGCGCCTGCCATTCAGCGTTCCGCATCCAGTGTTCGACGGCCGAGCGCGGCGGGTGACGAGCCTCGCGGGCCGGCTATTCCCGGATCACGAACACGGAACACTTGACGTGGTGAAGTACCCGTTCGGCGTTGGGACCGATGACCACATCCGTTAGGTCGGGAGTGTGCGAGGCCATGACCACCGCGTCGGCGCCGATCTCTCTCGCGGCGGAAACAATCTCGCGATAGATACTGCCGTGGGCAACGATGTGCTGGACCTTGATGCCCGCCGAAACGTGTTTGCCGACGAACTCGTGCAGCGTCGTTTCCGCTTCCGCGATCATTCGCTCTTCGTATCCGGCGGGGAAAAATTGGGACACGTAGTGAAATCCACTGTCGGGCACCACGGTCATCACATGAAGTTTAGCCGAGAAGTTTCGCGCCATTTCCACCGCGAAGGGGAGAGCTTTTCGCCAAGAAGCGTCTTGACCCAGGTCGACGGCAATCAGGATTTCTTTGAACATGGTGTCCTCGCTCTCAAGCTGGCTGTGCGGCCGCGTTGTCGCGTGGACGCCGCAAGCGTTGAAGAAAAATGAGAGCCGCCAGCAGCAGAAAGGCCGGAATGAACATGAGTTCCTTGGCTGGCTGCTCGGCCGGCGCGCGAACCTGGAGGATTTTCTGGTCGAACTCAAGGTTGGCGGCTTGCGCCTCGCTGCCGAAGGTCACGTTGTCGATGATCACCTCGTCTCCCTTGGTCAGCAACTCCAGCCCGGCGTTTTCGACACGCTCCTCGGCGGTCGCGCCCTCGGGTACTTTCAGTGTCGTGACGAACTCCTTCGGTTCGCCGATCTCATCGACACCGAGGATGCGCAGACGCAGTTCCTCGCCCACCGGAGTCGTTTCCAAGGCTTTGGTAAAGGCGGTTGGCGGCAGGTCCTCGAACGGCGGCGTGATCATGTCCATCCAGAAGCCGGGCCGGAACAGTGTGAAGGCGATGAGCAACAACAGCAAACTTTCGTAGATGCGGTTCCTGACGATGAAGAAACCTTGCGTACCGGCGGCGAACAGCAGCATGGCGACCGTCGCCACGATGAAAATGAGAATGCCGTGGAAGGCATCCACGTCGATCAGCAGAAGGTCGGTGTTGAAGATGAACAGAAACGGCAACAGCGCCGTCCGCAGGCTGTAATAGAAGGCGACAACGCCGGTTTTTATGGGATCGCCTCCCGAAACCGCCGCCGCCGCGAAGGACGCCAAGCCCACCGGTGGGGTCACGTCGGCCATGATGCCGAAGTAGAATACGAACATATGGACCGCGATCAGCGGCACGAGGAGACCGGAACTCGCTCCCAGTTCCACGATCACCGGCGCCATCAGCGCGGAAACGACAATATAGTTCGCCGTGGTTGGCAGGCCCATGCCGAGGATCAGGCTGATTAGCGCCGTGAACATGAGCATCAGCATGATGTTGCCGCCGGATATAACCTCCACGAGGTCGGTCATTACCGCGCCGACGCCGGTGAGCGTGACGCTGCCGACAATGATGCCGGCGGCGGCGGTGGCGATGCCGATACCGATCATGTTCCGCGACCCTTCGATCAGCCCTGCGATAAATTCGTCCCAGCCTTGTTTGAAACTGCCGGTCAACGGGCGTTTTCGAAAGTAGGCGATGATCGGGCGCTGGGTGAGCAGAATGAAAATCATCAGCGCCGTCGCCCAGAACGCCGACAGTCCGGGCGATAGCCGCTCCACCATGAGGGCCCACA
>CAKZLS010000415.1 GCA_937127205.1 uncultured Rhodospirillales bacterium | reverse complement strand
GCGGCAACGGGTGCAGAGCTTCGCCGAACGCGCTGAAGACGCCGGCACCAGGCAGGCGCTGGAGACGCGCCGGCGCATTTTGACGGAATGGTCGTTGGTGGAGAGCACGTGGCGTGTTCTTTCGGTCAGCCAGGGGACCGCGTGGGAAGAGGCACAGGTTTCGTTCCAACAGGCGTCGGACAGCTTTTCCCGCACCTGGGACGAACAGGTCTCCGGCGACTTGTAGCCGTCTTCTCTCCCGCGGCCGTGCTTTCGTAAATGGTTGGCGGCCGCGGGCAGGTCAGAATTCGCAACGTCTTCGTTACGGCGGAGTCCTGTCGTCTATTCCTTCAGCGATACGCAGGCCGCCGATCAATTTTTCGACACCCGGCGTGCGGACCGTGCCCTGAGAGAGAATGCTTTCCGGCGTGGATGCCTCGTCATAATAGCCCTTGTTCAGCGCCGGGTCCGCTGTCAGGCGCCAGTGGTCGAAGAATGACGGGCCGATCTCCCCTTGGTCCACGTCCACGAAGGCCAGGATGTCGGCCGTTGCGTTGATCTCGATACCCGGTTCGACGCCCGTGGTTACGGACGTCACGTCAACGCCGTCGCTCCCGCCAAGCTCCATCGACCCCTCTTTCAATTGGCGCACCGCGCCGGTTTTCATGACCAAGAAAATCACATCCGCGTCACCGGCTGTGGCGTCGTCGCCAGACGCGCTGACGCGAAAGAATGCGGGGCGGCTCCACGAGCCTCGCCCGCCATCATGGACGACCGCTACCGCCGGCCGGCCCTTGCGCGATGATCCGTCGCCCGTCGATGGCGAGGCCGGCAGGATGACCACGGCATTCGCTCGCCTGATAGTGGCTCGAAACTGCGTTCTGTGCGGGTTCCCCTCGAAATCCTCGACCGTCTTGCGCGCCGCTTCGATAACGTTGTGGGGTTCGGCAATGCCGGCCATGGCACCGGCCAGCAATCCGGTGGCGGCGCACACGGCGGCGGCTTTGGCGAGAAGCAGTCCGGTAAACCTCCTTTTCATATCATATCTCCCAAATGTTTCGAGCCTGGGACTCAGGCGAGGGCGACGGCAACAGCTACCGCCCGAAAGCTCAAGCGCATGCATAGGTTCCTGTTCTTATGTGGCGAAAATTCTGGGTCACTGACCCCATGACCGACAAAACGCACATGCGCGCATGATGGTTCCCGCCGCAGCCGTCGGACGTGCTCCGGGCCGAAAAATCCAAGATCACGCGTGGCCGTGGAACCCTTTCGGCCGGAAAACGTTAAGCTTGTTCAGGTTGACAGCGAAGGCCGATTGGAAATCGATGGAGTAGAATGATGGCCGAGCGTCGAAGCGGAGTACAGACACTCTACCGGCACGATTGGCAGGACCCGGCAGAATGGGTCGATTCGCTGGACACCCTGGCACGTCTCACCGACGCGGAGATCTCGTGCCTGTTCCAAGCCGACTTTCCTCACTCCGCCGGCAACCGGAATCAAAAAGCGACGTGACTTGCTCCGGTCCGCGCCCCGGCAGCCCCGGAATGACCGGTCGACACGTTGCAGATCGGCCGTGTACAAACGGTACGGGGATCGGACGGACGAGTTAGCGGCGAGAGCGGGTACCACCGGGAAGACATCATGAGCGAACAGGGGAAAGGTCCGGACACGCCGGCATATGCGCTGCCCCCGGCCGACGTCTTGAGCGCGTTCGATGTGGCGGCGGAGAGTGGATTGACCGACGCCGAGGCGGAAACGCGGATCGAGCGTTACGGACCCAACCGGTTGCGCGAGTCCGAACAAAAATCGTGGCAGAGAATCCTCTACGAGCAATTCACCAGCCTCGTCGTCATTCTCCTACTCGTCGCCGCGATCACCGCCGCCGCCTTCGGCCAGATCGTCGAGGCCATCGCCATCGCCGCGGCGCTGGTGATCAACGCCGCCATCGGGTTCGTCACCGAACTCAAGGCCTTGCAATCCATGGAGGCGCTTCGCCGCATCGGCCAGGTTAACGCGCTTGTTCGCCGCGATGGCGAAACCCGCGAAATCCCGGCCGACGCGCTGGTGCCGGGCGATATCGTGGTGCTGACGGAGGGTGAGGTGGTGCCCGCCGATCTGCGCATGCTGACCACCGAAAATCTGCAATGCAACGAATCCGCGCTGACCGGGGAATCGGTCCCCGTCGACAAGGTAACGGATCGCCTGGACGCCGACGATCCGCCCCTGGCCGAGCGCGCCAACATGGCATTCAGCGGTACGTCCGTGGCGCGGGGCGCCGCCGAGGGGGTGGTCGTCGCGACCGGGATGGATACCGAAATCGGCCGAATCTCGGAGCTCGTGGAAGGCGCCGGCGAGGACGCGACGCCACTCGAGCGGCGCCTGGAGCGCCTGGGCCAGAAGCTGATTTACGTGGTCATCGCCGTCGGCGTAATCGTCGCCGGCGCCGGTATCCTCGCCGGCAAGGATTTGTTCCTGATGATCGAGACGGCCATCGTTCTGGCCATCGCCGCCGTTCCCGAGGGCCTGCCCATCGTCTCCACCGTCGCTCTCGGCCGGGGAATGTGGCGCATGGCGCGCCGCAACGCCCTGGTCAAGAAGCTCTCGGCCGTAGAGACCCTGGGCGCGACGACGGTCATCTTCACCGACAAGACCGGCACCCTGACCGAAAACAGCATGGTCATGCGCCGGGTTGCGCTGCCGGCGGGCGACATCGACGTAGTGCGGGAAGGGGGGGACATTACCTTCATGGCGGGTGGCCAGGCGGTCTCGCTGAACGACCGGGCAGATCTCCGCGCGGCGTTGCGGGTGGGCGCGCTCTGCGGCAACGTCGAGAGGGCCGAGACCGATGCCAGATGGAGCGGCGATCCCACCGAGGTCGCCCTGGTGGCCGCCGCCGACGAGGCCGGGCTCGATTCCGAGGAGTTGAGCCGGGAGTTGCCCGAAGAACGCGAGGAGAGCTTCGATACGGCGACCAAGATGATGGCCACCTTTCACGCTACCGACGGCGGCTATCTCGTTCTCGTCAAGGGCGCTCCCGAGGCTGTGCTCGGCGCCTGCGCCCGCGTCGGCGAACAGGATGGCGAGACCACGGCTATGGATGACGAGGTTCGCGAACACTGGCTGCAACGCAACCAGGACATGGCCGGCGACGGCTTGCGCGTTCTCGCCGTCGCCGAAAAGACCGCCGCGGACGCGGCCGAGGATCCTTACGACGGTCTGACGCTGCTGGGATTGGCGGGCTTGTACGATCCGCCGCGCGAAACCATTCCCGAGGCGATCGCCGCCTGCCGCCACGCCGGTATCGGTGTCGTCATGGTGACCGGGGATCAGCCGGCGACCGCCGCCAACATCGCCCATGCCATCGGCATCGTGGAGGACGGCAAGCCGGCGGTTCTGCGCGGACGCGATCTCGGTGATGTGGGTGACGCCGGGGGCGACCGGCGGGACGAAATTCTTCACACGTCGGTGTTCGCGCGTGTCTCTCCCGAGCAGAAATTGGACCTGGTTAGCGTCTACCAGGAGGCCGGCGCCATCGCCGGCATGACCGGTGACGGCGTCAACGACGCGCCGGCGCTGAAGAAGGCTGATATCGGTATCG
>CAKZLS010000414.1 GCA_937127205.1 uncultured Rhodospirillales bacterium | reverse complement strand
TCCGCTTACGGCACGACAGCTGGGGAGGCTGAGGCGGCCAAACAATCGGGATATGCACCTGTCGGGGAGACGCATCGCCCCACCAAAACAGGACAACAATCAAATGAAGCACGTAGGGAGACGAGCTGATGCAGGATTCAGTCGTAGATAAGTTAAGAAATAATCCAAAGTACCACGAACTGGTGCGCAAGCGGGCGCGGTTCGGATGGGCATGCGCCATCCTGATGCTGTCCGTTTATTACGCGTTTATCATGACCATCGCATTCGCCCCGCAGGTTCTCGGGCAACCCCTCAGCGCCAATGGCGTGATGACCGTTGGTATTCCCGTCGGTTTCGGCGTCATCATCTTCGCGTTCATGTTGACCGGCGTTTACGTCTACCGGGCCAACACCGTCTTCGACCGGATGAACGAAGAGCTCAAGAGGGAAGTCCTATGAACATCAATATCCTGATTGCCGCGGCGGGTATCGCCGCCGCGCTGTTCGCGACGGATGCGTCCGCCGCCGGCGCCATCGGCGGCGAGGTGGAAGCGCGACCCGTCAACGTTACCGCCATCATCATGTTCCTGATCTTCGTGGGAGCAACCCTCGGCATTACCTATTGGGCGGCGCGCCGCACCAAGACCGCCAAGGACTTCTACGCCGCCGGCGGTGGCATCACCGGTTTCCAGAACGGTCTCGCCATTGCCGGCGACTACATGTCGGCGGCCTCGTTCCTGGGTATCTCCGGCCTCGTGTTCGTTGCCGGTTTCGACGGGCTGATCTACTCGGTGGGTTGGCTGGTGGGCTGGCCGATCATCATGTTCCTGATCGCCGAGCAGCTTCGCAACCTGGGTAAGTACACCTTCGCCGACGTGGCGTCCTACCGCCTCAGCCAGACGCCCATCCGCTCGCTTGCAGCCACCGGCACGCTGATCGTGGTCATTCTCTACCTGATCGGTCAGATGGTGGGGGCCGGCAAGCTGATCCAGCTGCTGTTCGGGTTGCCGTACACCTACGCGGTCATCGTCGTCGGCGTGCTGATGATCTGCTACGTGACCTTCGGCGGCATGCTGGCGACTACCTGGGTGCAGATGATCAAGGCGTGCCTGCTGCTGTTCGGCGCCAGCCTGATCGCGTTTCTCGCATTGTCTCATTTCAATTTCAGCCTGCAAACCATGTTCGCCGAGGCGGTGGATACCAGTGCAAAGGGCATCGAAATCATGTCCCCCGGCGCGCTCGTGACCAATCCCATCGACGCCATATCACTCGGCATGGCGCTGATGTTCGGGACGGCGGGCTTGCCGCATATTCTCATGCGGTTCTTCACTGTGCCCAATGCCACGGAAGCCCGCAAATCGGTGTTCTACGCCACCGGCTTCATCGGCTACTTCTACATCCTGACCTTCATCATCGGGTTCAGCGCCATCGTGCTGATCACCAAAAACCCCGAGTTCCTGACGGCCGAAGGATTGCTCATTGGCGGCAACAACATGGCGGCCATGCATTTGGCCGACGCGGTTGGTGGTGATCTTTTGCTGGGCTTCATCTCGGCGGTGGCCTTCGCCACCATCCTGGCGGTGGTGTCCGGTCTGACCCTGGCGGGTGCCTCGGCCGTCTCCCATGACCTGTATGCGAGCGTGTTCGCCCGCGGCCGGGCCACGGAAGCAGACGAGGTGAGGATTTCCAAGATCGCCGTGGTGTGCCTCGGCGTGCTCGCTATCCTCTTGGGGATCGCCTTCGAGAAGCAGAACATCGCCTTCCTGGTGGGGCTGACGTTCGCGGTGGCCGCGAGCATCAACTTCCCGATCCTGTTCTGCTCCATGTTCTGGTCGAAGCTGACCACGCGGGGTGCCCTCATCGGCGGGTCCATCGGGCTGCTCACCGCGGCGGCACTGGTGTTCTTCGGTCCCACCGTTTGGGAGGAGATCCTCGGCTTCGCCCCGGGTTCGGCGCCGTTCCCGTCGAAGTACCCGGCGCTCTATTCCATCTCGGCCGCGTTCATCAGTATCTGGTTCTTCTCGATTACCGACAAGAGCGCGCGCGCGGTCGAAGACAAGGCGGCGTTCCCCGCTCAGGACGTGCGGTGCCAGACCGGCATCGGCGCCGAAGGAGCCACCGAACACTAAACCGGTGGATCTAACGTACATACCTCTTTCGGTCTTCGGGAGGATCCCCTCGCAACGGGGCGGATCCTCCCTTGAAAGAGGATACCGGTTGGCCGACCATGTCTCCCTGAAAAGGGCCAAGCATGGTCGGCATCCCGGTATATGAGTTTTTGTTGTGAGCGCATCCGATCCGAAGGCGTTTCTCGCCAACCTCGCACCCTTTGACCGGCTTCGCGACGGCGAATTGACCCGCCTCGCCACCACCGCCTCTCCCGCCGACTATGCGCCCGGCCAGACCGTGTTGGACCGGTGGGCCATTCCCGAATACCTCTACGTGGTCATCGATGGTCTGGTGGAAGAGCTGGACTCGCTTGGGCCGGTGGGCCGGTTCACTGCCGGCGAGACCTTCGACTCTCGGGCGTTGATCGAGGGACGAAGCCAACACCGCTTCGTCGCCAAGGGACGGGGTGTTTGTTATCTGCTGCCCGTTCCGCTCCTTCTTACCTTCGTCCGCACCAACCGCCCGTTCCGGGACTTCTTTCACGAGGACATGGAGCGCCGGCTGGACGCCTTTGTCTCGGTCCAGCAGCAGCGCGAGGCCGCGTCTCTGCTCACCGCGCGCATCGGCGAGCACGGGTTCGCCTCGCCGGTGTTCGCCGACGCCGCCACCTCCATCCAGGACGCGGTGGCATTAATGAAGCTGCACGGCGTATCGGCGATTCTGGTCCAAGACGGCGACCGCATCGGCATCTTCACCGGGCGCGATATCCGCGAGCGCTCGGTGCTGATGGGGCTTCCGGATTCCACCGCTATCGGTGAGCTGGCCAGCTACGATCTGATCACGCTGCAACACGACGACCTGTTGTTCAACGCGTTCGTCACCATGACCAAACATGCCATCCGTCATATCGTTGTGACCGACGGCACACAGGTCCTGGGCGTGCTGGAGCAGGCGGACCTGCTCAACCAGATGTCCAACACCTCGCACTTCATTGCGCATCAGGTGGAGCGGGCGGAGTCGCTGGACGATTTGAGAGAAGCAGCCGGCCGGCTGCCGCGGTTTGTCCGCTCGCTCTATGACCGGGGCGTAAAGCCCCGATACATCGCGCCGCTGGTGACCGATCTTAATCGCAAGATCATGGCCCAGTTGTTCGAGAAAGACGCGCCCGAACCGTTGCTCACCGACGCCTGTCTTATGGTAATGGGCAGCGAAGGACGCGGCGAGCAACTGATCCGCACCGACCAGGACAACGGCCTGATTTTCCGGGGTAGCACGCCGCCGGATGGGTTCGAACGCGTCATCAAGGCTTTTCCCGAAGCGATGATGGAACTCGGATATCCTCCCTGTCCCGGCAACGTCATGGTCTCCAACCCGGTCTGGGCCAAGTCGCTGGATGCCTATGGCGAAGACCTGCGCCGTTGGGTCCACAAGCCGAGTTCGCAAGGCTTTATGGACATGGCGATCTTTCTCGACGCCAGCGCGGTCGCCGGGGACGGAAGCCTGCTGGACGAACTCAAGGCCTACCTGTTCCAATTGATCCGCGGTCAGGAGAACATGGTCCGCCACTTCGCCCGCGCCATCCAGGCTTTCGACACGCCGCTGAGTACCTTCAACCGGTTCATCCTGGAGAAGGCACCGCCCCATAACGGCAAGCTGGACATCAAGAAGGGCGGTATCTTTCCGATTGTTCACGGCGTGCGCAGTCTGGCGTTGGAGCACTTCCTGTCCGAGACCAACACGGTGGCCCGCATCCAGCTGATGAGCGGCAAGCGCCCGTTCGAGGAGGAGGGGTTTACCGCTGACCTGATCGAGGCGCTGGAGTTCATGTCGATGATCCGCCTGCGCGCGCAACTGGCCGGCGAGGACAGCGGCGACGATCACCCGGGCGGCGACAACTACGTCGACCCCGACACGCTGACCAAAATGGAGCGGGGACTGCTGCGGGACTCGCTCAAACTGGTCAAGCAATTCAGAAAAATGCTCGACCATCACTTCAAGCTGAACATGGTGTAACCATGGCAAAAAACACTAAATAGATACCGGGAGATCCATGAAAAGAAACGCTTGGCTGGCTTTTCTCGCCACCGTCTTTCTCACCTTCGGCACCATCGCACTGACCATCGGCGCGGTGTGGATGGAAGTGGAACCCGAACTGCGCGCCGCGCTGGAGGGTCCGATCTACCGCCACGCCGGTATCCTCATCGTCGGCAGCGTCATCCTGGTGGTGATGATCGGGTTCATCGTTAACCTTATGTACTCATGGTACGTGGTGCCGTTTCACGCCATCGCCGACGACACCCGGATCATCTGCGTATCCAATCCGTCGCACCGCCTCGCCGTTGACGGCCGTTCCGAGGTCGTCGATCTGGCCGCCAGCATCAACGGCATCGCCAACCGCTACCAGACCTTGCAGGACGACGTCGATGCCCGCATCCAGCAAGCCGGCGCCGCCGTCGAGGAGGAGCGCAACACGCTGGCCGCGTTGATGTCCAACCTCACCCAGGGCGTGCTGGTGTGCAATCTCGAGGGCCGGATCCTGCTTTACAATCAGCGGGCGCGAACCCTGCTGGAGGGCACCGGGATGCGCAGCGGCGAATGGATCGGTCTCGGCCGCTCGGTATACGCAGTGCTCGATGCCAACCGCGTCGCTCACTCTCTTCTCAACATCGACCACCGGCTGCAGCAGGGCGAAACCGGGCTGATGGCGTCGTTCGCGGTGGCGCGTCCCGACGAACAACTGCTCAACGTCCACCTGGTACCGGTACTCGATAGCGACAACACCGTCCTCGGCCACATCTTCACTCTTGAGGACATCACCGGTCGGGTGGGCACGGAAAACCGCCTCGGTGTCCTTCTCAAGTCGCTGAGCGAAAACTACCGCTCCGCCGTCACCGGTATCCGCGCCGCGGTAGAGACCATGCTCGCCTATCCCGAGATGGACGCCGCCGGGCGTAAGAAATTCCTCGACGCGATCCGCGAGGACGCACTCAAGATGAACGACCAGCTGGACACGCTGGAAAAGGACCACGCCCAGGACATCAAGTTCCAGTGGACCCTGCAGGAAACGCTCGCCAGCGACCTGTTGGCCACCGTGGAGCGCCAGGTGATCGACGGCCGGGGCGTCGATATCGAGGTGGGCGCGCCGGTGGAGCCGCTGTGGCTGAATGTGGACAGCTACACCCTGTCACGGGCCTTGCTGTTTCTCATCGGCCGGCTGACCGACATGTGCCGGGGTCAGGACTTCCGCCTGACCCTGGAGCGGGGCCGCGAGCTGGCATCGATGACCTTGGAATGGGACGGGGCCAAGCTGGACGTGGAAGCGCTCAAATCCTGGGGCATGCTCAACGTTCCGATTGGCTCGGGAAGCTCGGGGACCTCGGACGGCGGGCCGATGACCCTGTTCGACGTCATCGAGCGTCACGGCGGAGCCATCTGGTCCTACGGCGACAACCCATCCGGCCGTCCGGCGCTGCGCCTGATGGTGCCCGTGGTGGAGGAGGGCGCGCTGGAGGCGGAACACGACAACGGCGGGGCCGGCAGCCACGACTTCGACTTCACCCTGTTCCGTTCCAAGGCCAGCTCCGGCGAGCTGGACAGCCTGCCGCTGGAGCAACTCAGCTACACCGTGTTCGACACCGAGACCACCGGCCTCAAGCCCAGTGAGGGCGACGAGATCATCGCCATCGGCGCGGTCCGGGTGTTCAACGGCCGGGTGCTGCGGCGCGAGGTCTTCGACTGTCTGGTGGACCCCAAGCGAACCATCGGCGAGGAGTCCGCCGCCATCCACGGCATCTCGTCGTCCATGCTCCGCGGCATGCCCACCATCGACGAGGTGCTGCCCCGGTTCAGCCGGTTCGTCGAGGACACGGTGATGATCGGCCACAACGTCGCCTTCGACATGCGCTTCCTCGAGCTCAAAGAAGAAGCCACCGGCATCCGCTTCGACAACCCGGTGCTCGACACCCTGCTGCTGGCCAGCGCGGTCCAGCCCATGCGTATCGACCAGCGCCTCGACGCGCTGGCCGAGCGCCTCGGTGTCCCCGTCGCCGGCCGCCACACCGCGCTCGGCGACGCGCTGACCACGGCCGACGTGTTCCTCGCCCTGATCCCCATGCTCAGGGCCCGCGGCATCACCACGCTCAGCGAAGCCAAGCAAGCCTGCGCCGACACCAAGTACGCCAAGATCAAGTACTAACGGCCTGCCCGGTCGGGGGATCCATCAAGCCGATGAAGGGCCTTCATTGGCTTGATGGCAAGCGCAAGTGCGCGCCCGCAGCAGAGCGAGGATCTACAAGCGGAAGGTCGTCCGCGCCCGGCGCCTGAGGGAATAAAGGCGGGCCCAGCCATGGGCTCGCCAAACACAAACAGCCTACCCGGCCGGGGGGCCTGCCCGGCCGGGGGCTCGTCAAGACGAAGCACTCAGCCCCGTCATCGCGAGCGAAGCGCGGCGATCCAGAAGCGTCGCCA
>CAKZLS010000413.1 GCA_937127205.1 uncultured Rhodospirillales bacterium | reverse complement strand
CCTCGGCGCATTGTCGGCGCCGATCGCTCTACGTGATCAAAGCGTAACTACGGGCGCCAGTGTCGGCATCGCTTTCTATCCTCGTGACGGCACCAACGCCGATGCATTGTTGAATTCGGCCGATGCGGCGATGTACCTGGCCAAGAAGGACGGCCGCAATCGGTACCGGTTCGCCGAGAATCTTCGCGACGGACCTAGCCGGACCATGTTGCAGGCGGGAGAATAGCGCGCAACTGGCCCGCCCGACGAACGGATCCGCCGTAATCTCAGCGATTTACCGAGTCTGGGCCATAGTGAGTGGACAAATACTCCAGGACAAGGGCACGGTCCTCTTCGTCGAGTTCGGCCATATTCTGCTCCTCGACCATCCAGGTCAACGTATCGTCCCACCATTCGCGGCTTAGGCCCTGTTGCTTGACGATGGCCAGGGAGTGACAAGCCTGGCAGGCGTAGTAGACCTCTTCGCGGCCCTTTCCAGGGGGCAGGCCGTCCCAGTCCTCTTCATCGGCAGGGCCGAAGTGAGTCGCAAGATAATTCAGAACGTAAGTGCGCGCCCACGGCTGCATGGGATGCATGCCGTTTTCCTCGACCATGGTGTCCAACAGCTGATCCCACTCCTCTCGCGGCATGCGCTGTTGGTTCACCTGCTTTATGGAGTGGCAGGCGGTGCAGTTAAAATATACCGCCTCGCGGCCCGGCCCCTCCGGTAGACCTTCGAACGCTTCGAGATCCGCCGCAGGTTCGGCCGCCGATTCAGCTGGGGGAATGATAACAAGACCGGCCAATGCCACACCGGCAACCGTGAAGATCGCCAGATTGCGCCATCGCATCACCCGACCTTGACGGCGATGCGATGGGCCGAGTTGTTCAAATAGCCACGGGGATTCCAGCCGGGAACCACCATCGGTTGGGTTACGCCCGCGTCGTCGGTGGCGCGGCCCCACACCTCGTAATAGCCCTTGGTGGGAAACTCGACCTTGGCGCGCCAATTCTGCCACGCGCCTTCGTTTACGGGTGCATCGAGATCGGCTTTCATCCAGGTCGCGCCGTAGTCTATGGACAAATCCATGGTCTTGATCATCCGATCGCCGACCCATGCATGTCCCCGCACTTCCAGAGGCGAACCCATAGCGTGACTCTCACCGGATTTCGGGAAGGTAATCAGCGATTTGACCGGCATCTCCTCGATAATGGCCATATCCTCCTTGGCTACCTTTTCGCCGGGTTCCGCTCGGTAGCGGGGGACGCGATACGAATATCCGGTCATTTTCGTGCCATCGTGTTCCACGTCGCGAACCCAGATGCGCGTCAGCCACTTCTGCGAACACGATCCCGGCCAGCCCGGAGCGACCACGCGCACAGGAAAACCGTTCCAAGACGGAATCGGTTGGCCGTTCATCTCGAACGCAACCAAGGTATTGTCCATCATCGCCTTGTCGATGGGGAAGCCGCGCGAGATGACCACCTTGTCGAAATCACCGGAAAGGTGCACGTCCGAGCCGAAGTGCCCGGTGTACTTGGCCGAGGGTTTTACGCCCGCCATCTCTAGGATGTCCCTGTAACGCACGCCCGTCCACTCCGCGCAGCCCACCGCGCCCAGCGTCCATTGATTGCCCTTGGCCGGCGGGTTGAAGCCGGCGCGCCCGTTGCCGCCGCATTCGATCAGCAGCGCCATCTTGACCACCTCGAACTTGTTGCGGAGGTCGTCTAGCGTCAGGGTCAAAGGCGTGGCTACCTCGCCATCGACGGTTACCGTCCAGCCGCTTGCGTCCATGGCCTCGGCGTTCTCGGGGACCATGCCGTTGTTGCGGATGAAATGGCGGTTGTTGGGGGTGATGGGATCGTCGAGTAGATAAGCAGGTGTTTCAGCGTTCAGCGGCCGGTCGTTGAGCACCACGAGGCCATCCTTGCCTTTGATGGTGAAGGGTTCCGACGTTTCGGCAAATGCCGCCGGGATCAGGCCCGCTGGCATATTGCGGGAAAACGGGATCGTGGTGCCAATGGCGGCGCCCATGGCCGCGAGCCCGGCGCCTTTTAAAAATCCGCGCCGATTCTTCTCCGGCACACGGCCGAAGACCCGATAGTCAGCGCCTTCCGGATCTTCTGCGTACAATTCGCACAGTCCCCGTTCCTTGCGTTTCATCACCGTCTCCTCCCGTCACCGATTGTTTATCTTCAGTTTTTATTACGTTGGGGTGGCTTCGTAGCCCTTTCAAGAAAGAAAGTTCGACGATCACAAGACCGTCGTCGCTCCCGGAATTGGTGGCTTCCGAGAATTGCCGCTATGGTGACGCGTCGGCCAAGGGGGGCCGTTGGTATTGGGAGCGCCGCCAATGGCTTGGCATGGAATTCTTGGCATTGTTGCTCTTCTCAGCCTGGCGTGGGCCTGCAGCGAAAAGCGCGCTGCCGTACCGTGGCGGCTGGTGGCAAGCGGGGTAGTGCTACAGGTCGTGGTCGCCATGGTGGTGCTTCGGGTGGAACCGGTAGAGCATGCATTCGCGGCGCTGAATACGCTGGTTGAAGCCATCGAAACGGCGGCGCGCGCTGGTACCGCCTTCGTGTTCGGCTACGCGGGCGGCGGCGACGTGCCGTTCGAAGTCGCCAACCCGCAGAACACATTCATCCTCGCCTTTCAGGGGTTGCCGATCATCCTGTTGGTCAGCGCGTTGAGCGCTCTGCTTTTTTACTGGGGGATACTCCCGGCGATCGTGCGCGGCTTTGCCTGGGCGCTGCGCAAGACACTCGGGCTCGGCGGCTCCGTAGGGTTCGCGTCTGCGGCCAATGTGTTCGTCGGCATGATCGAGGCACCATTACTGATTCGGCCCTACCTTCGAGGGATGAGCCGGGCCGGGTTGTTCATGGTAATGACTGCGGGCATGGCGACCATTTCCGGCAATATGTTCGTGCTATACGCGACGATCCTCGCCCCTGTCGTACCCGACGCCGCGGGAAACCTCCTGACCGCGTCGTTGATCAGTGCGCCGGCGGCCGTCGCGGTGGCGGCGCTGATGGTGCCGGGCACGGGAAGGGGCGATCTGGCGGAAGCCTTGGCCCTCCCCGAAAAAACCGGGAGTGCACTCGAAGCGGTCGTCGACGGCACCGCCGAGGGCGTGAAGCTGGTGATCAGCGTCGCAGCCATCCTGATCGTCGCCATAGCGCTGGTCAGTCTCGCCAATCAGGCGTTGGACCTCTTTCCTGCCGTCAGTGGCGCGCCATTGACCCTGCAGCGCATCCTGGGCTGGGGAATGATGCCGGTGGCATGGCTGCTCGGCGTTCCTTGGAACGAGGCGCTAACCGCCGGTGAACTGCTGGGCACCAAAGTTGTGCTTAACGAATTGGTCGCCTATCTGGATCTTGCAGCGCTGCCGGCCGACGCGTTATCGGAGCAAAGCCGGCTGATTCTCACTTATGCGATCTGCGGGTTCGCAAATTTGGGCAGTCTGGGTATCCTTCTGGGCGGTCTCGGTGCGATGATCCCGGACCGCCGCGCGGACATTGTGGCGCTGGGGCCAAAGGCGCTGCTGTCCGGCAATCTTGCCAGCTTCATGACGGGAGCCGTGGTCGGGATTGTGGCCTGACCGCATGGGAGGATGTTTATTGCTCTCTTTTTCAACGCA
>CAKZLS010000412.1 GCA_937127205.1 uncultured Rhodospirillales bacterium | reverse complement strand
CATCACCGGATGGGCACAGATCAACGGCTGGCGGGGCGAGATCGACGACCGCGCCAAGCTGCAGGCCCGGTTCGAACACGATCTCTACTATATCGAGAACTGGTCGCCATGGCTCGATTTCCGTATCATCACCGCCACAGCCATTTTCGGATGGTATCAGAAAAACGCTTATTGATCACGTCACCCGCGCGAAGTCCAACATCATAAACCACGGCCGGATGCAGTCTGTGGAGCCAAGCAGCAAGCTGAGCTGGTACGCCAACCGGCTCCAATCCATGTCCGGAGCGGAGATCCTTCACCGCGTCGGGGAGTTGGGAAAACGCACGCTCTCAAAATACGGTCACCCGGATTTTGGCGGTGCCGCCTCACTCCATGCGGAATTGCCGGTTTTCCCGGGGCTGTTCGATCGCATAAAAGGAATGGACTTTGCACCGGAGGTCATTTCGACGTGGCAGCGGATTGCCGATAGCGCGCGGACCGGACGGCTACGTCTTCTGGGTCAACCGTGGCCAGGACTGACCGGACCCGAGAAATGGCACTTCGACCCGGCGACGGGCAAGAGCTGGCCGGCGAACCAGTACTGCTATGACATTCCCTATCGTCGCGCCGCGGGATATGGCGACATCAAATACGTTTGGGAACTGAACCGGCTCCAGTATCTGCAACCCATTGCGGCTCTTGCCTTGGTAACGGACAACGACGCACTTCGCCGATACTGTGTCGGCGAGATCGACTGCTGGATTCTGTTCAATCGGCCATTTCGAGGGGTCAACTGGGCGAGCGGCATCGAACTTGCCCTGAGGATCGTGAGCCTGCTTTTTGTGGTATCTCTTGTAGGCGCGGATGCGTTCACGCCGGCCCAGCAGCAACGGCTCAGAGGTTGCCTGGCGGCCCACGGATACTGGCTGATGCGCTATCCTTCCCGCTATTCATCAGCCAACAACCATTTGATTGCCGAGGCGGGCGGCCTCTATCTGCTGGGATCGCTGTTTCCCGATCTCAAGGGCGCGGATGAATACGCAAAATACGGCCGAACGGTTCTTTGCCGCGAAGCATCGCTCCAGATCTATGAAGATGGTGTCGGCGCTGAGCAATCGCCCACTTACCTTGCGTTCACTCTGGAATGGCTGTTGCTGTGTCGAACCGTCGCGAACGGGCTCGGCGCGCCTTTTCCATCAACTGTTGATGAACGTTTGGCGGCGGCCGGCCGGTTTTTGCGATGGATCACCGACAGCTCGGGTAACCAGCCCCGGATCGGTGACGACGACGAAGGACGCGTGCTGTTCGGCGGCGATGAAATCGGATACGTGTCGTCGATTCTCGGTTGCGTCGCCGCGGCTGTCGGCGACCCGGATCTCGTACCACCCGGCGACCGGCCGCATCTCCGAAACACGTTGCTCGGAAACCCGCCCCGCTCGGCGGCCTCGAGCGAGTCAGCACCAATGGGGGCGGGAACATTCTCGCGTGGGGGGTACTCGATCCTGCGCTGGAAAGCCGGCAACACCGACGGTCTTTGGGTTTTTGACCGCGGCCCGCTTGGTTACCTCGCCATCGCCGCCCATGGCCACGCCGATGCGCTGTCGGTTTGGCTGCACCTGGCGGGCCGGCCGGTTCTTGTCGACGCCGGAACCTACCTCTATCACGCCGGCGGCGCTTGGCGCGATCACTTCCGCGGGACCGGCGCGCACAATACGCTCAGCATCGATGCAACCGATTCCAGCGAGATTACCGGCGCCTTCAATTGGGGCCGGAAAGCACAAACGGCGGTGCTTTCACGCAATGACGATCCAAGTATCTGGCACGTGAAGTTCGAACACGACGGCTACGAAGAACCCTTTGGCGTGCGCCATCGCCGGCGGTTGGAGAGGACCGGAGACAATACCTTTTCAATCACCGACTGCCTGTGTGGCGCAGAGGGATTGTACCCTGTCGATGTGGGATTTCTCGTGCACCCCGATCTGACCATCGGTGAGAAGGCCGGTGCGTGGATCGTCGCCGTTGATCCGGGCGTGGCTCTTGAAATAACGCACGACGGTCCGCTGCGGGGCCAGATTCGCCGGGGCGACGAGGATCCCGTGCGTGGCTGGTATTCGTCCTGCTTCGGAAGAAAACAGCCCGCACCGCGTTTGGAGTTCTCGGGGAAGCTCCTGGTGGAAACCGAGTGCAGGTTTGAGTTTACGATCATTGAAAATTAGCGCGACCGCAGGATTTCTTCCACCAGAACCAGATCTTCCGGCTTGTCCACATCGATGCCGGCTTCGGCCAGCGGCGTAAGGACGGCCCGGGTCTCCGCGCCGATGATCTTCGAAGCACGGACCATCGCCGCGTCCAGCGTTAGCCGACCCGACAAGTAGGCCAACAAGCTGCGGAAACCGAATGCCTTTGCGATCCGCCACGGGCGCTTGCGGTCTTGCTCCACACGCCGCCAGAAACGCAGTGCCTTTAGCCCGTCGATTGTGAGAATCGCGAAGAGGTTGCTGCCTGTATAGGGGCCATCCTTGAACTTAAGGAAGGTCCGCTTTGCACCGGGATAGGCAGCCAAAAGGGCGGCTCCGGGGGTCAAACCGGCGGCCACGTCGGCGCCCGCATCAAGGGCCGAGTTCAAAAAATCATCGACCATTGCTCCGGTCAAGAGCGGGTGATCGGCGGTGGTAATCAGCAGCGGAACGGCGCGGTCAAGCGTCTCCGCGGCAGCGAGCGCACTGAGGCTAGGAGTATTCGCTGATTTTACGGCAAGCAGGCGTCCGCTCTCGCGCAATGAAGAGAGCTCCGTAACGGTTTCGAGAAGGTTTGGATCTTCAATGGAGACCGCAATCCGGCCGACGGCGTCGCTGGCTTCCAGCGCCGCGATGACGCGCACAAGCATGGGCACACCGGCAACGGGCACCAGGCATTTGTGGCTGAGGCCGGCCGCCTCGGCTACGGGTTCGCCGCAGGCGCGCTGCCCGGCCAGCACCAGTGCCGTAAATTGCGGGCCCGGCCGCTGTCCTGCGGGGCCGCTCAAACCAAGTCCTTGGCGTACAGCCGATAGGTCTTGTAAGGCCGCCCTCCGAACATCTCGATCAACTTCCGGACCGGCCGGTTGTCTTCAAGGATCCATGAGAGTTCCCCTTGCCGGGTTCCGTGGCCGCGGTGATAGACCCGGATGAACTCGATCACGCCGAGCATCAGGGCGGTGCTTACCGCTTTGCCTCGAAAGCGGCGCCGCACGCCCATGAGCGGCAGCCGGACGCTGTCGACGCCGCGGACCTTGACGCGCCACAGCAGTTTCGCCCACCCGAACGGCATCAGGCGGCCGTCGAGGTCGGTGATGGCGGCGTTGATGTTCGGCAGGCTGACGGCCATAGCGGCCGCCTCTCCCGAGATTTCGGCGATGGAAACGCACTCGGCCTTGACCAGCGGCTTGAGGTTTTTCGCGAGATACCGCATTTCAGGCTCAGCGAACGGCAGGAATCCCCAGTTGTCGGCCCAGGCATCGTTGAAGATGTCGACAATCAGCGCGAGTTCCTGGTCATACCGCGCCATGTTCATGGGGCGAAAGGTGAGGTCGTTCTCCGCCTGCGCCTTGCCGATGAAGGCCTTGAGCGTCTCCGGCGGCTCGGCGGCCAGGTCGTAGTCGTAGGCGATCAGGTCCTTGGCCTTCACGTACCCATGGTCTTCCATCTGTCGGGCGTAGAACGGTTTGGCGTGCCCCATCATCAGACTGGGCGGCGTTTCGAAACCCGCCACCAGAAGACCGCTCTCGTCGTTGATGGAGAGGCTGTAGGGGCCCAGAATACGCGCCATGCCGCGCTCGCGCAGCCACGTTTCGGCGGTGTTGAGCAGGAGCGCGAAGATTTGCGGATCGTCTTCGGCCTCCAGAAAACCGAAATGGCCGGTGCCGTCATGGTGCTGATGGAGATGGGCGCGATTGACCTGGGCGCTGATCCGGCCCACCGGCCGGCCGTCCCGCCAAGCGATCCAGAAGGCCGCCTCGGCATGATCGAAAAACGGGTTCTTGCGCGGATCAAGGTGGTTCAGACGCTCGAACAGCAGCGGCGCCACCCAATTGGGATCGTCTGCGTAAAGCGCCCGCGGCAGTTCCAGGAACCGGATCATCGTCAGCCGGTCGCGCACCTCGGAAATATGAAGCGCCGAGGATGGAGCGACAGGCGTCATCGGGTTCGGTCCAGCTATTGGAAAGGGACAGCTTCGCCGGTGGTCAACCCGCGTTGGCGCGGCGGACGCGGGGATTGCTGATGTCCAAGTCGGAGATTTCGGCAACCCACGGATACCGCGTGGTGACCTCGTTGACGTACCCCAGGTTATGGACCGTGTCGCTGCGCGGGAAAGCCTTCGGCTGGCTGTAGTATGTCCCGAACACCTTGTCCCACAGGTAGTTGGTGATGCCGTAATTGCCCTTCTCGCTATGGAAGTGGTGGGCAAGGTGGAGCTTTTTGATGCGCTTCAAGAAGCTGTTCTTCGGTGAGAACGGCAGATGCTGGATGCAATGGCAGAATTCGTAGTAACACGTGGTCAACAGACCCCAAGCCACACCGGCCGTGGCGCCGGCCGGCCCGCCGATCAGCCAGCCGATGGGCATGATGACCAGGACCACGGTCGGCAGGGTCGTGGTCAATGCCCCGAACAGCACCCCCAGGTCATTGGGGTCCTGGTGGTGATCGAAGTGAATGCGCTTCCAAAGCGCCGCCGTCAGCGGCGATTTGTAGAGGAAGCTGCCATGCAAAACGAACCGATGCAAGAGGTACCAGACAAGCGGATAAACGGGGATCACCACGGCGACGGCGAGCAGCGGGCCCCAGACATTGTCGGCCCACATGACCGTCAGCCCGATCATGATCGCAGCCAGCACCAGATAGCTCATGATGGCGTAGTGCGTGAAGTAGGCGACCACCAAGTCGCTCAAGTTCATTTTGTCGAGGAAGTATTTCTTTCCCGACCAGGGACCGATCTTTACCGACACAATCCAACCTCTTTAATCAATAGACGTCTTATCAAGCCTTATGCCGCCAGCCGCGGTGTGCGTTCCAGAACCTCGAAGGCGTCGTGGCGCACGTGGTTCTCGCGCATCTCGTCGCGCAGCATTTCTTCGGAAATGATGCCTTTGTCCACGCATTCCCGCAGAAGCCCGAAGAAGAAGCTTTCCTGGTTCTGGTCGGGATGACGCCGGTACTTGCCGAGCAGGGCGTGATCTCCGAGCAGTTGCCGCCGCCAGCGCATGGCCCACCCCAGCGGCGGGAACAGCCGAAACCGGTCGGCCGGCGTAAAATCCACCGGCAGTCCGGTTTTCCAGGGCTGGGTGATGCGGCGCGTGTTGTGGACCATCTTGGTGTTGGGCGTCAGGCGATCGAGGTCGTTCCATTCGGCCTCCAGCACACCGATGCTGCCTTTGGGTTCCAGTTTCAGCGAAATCCACTCCATGTAGTCGCGCTTTCCCTCGAACATCTCGTGGAACTGTTCCTCGCAGCGCCAGTGGGTCAGCTTGGCGCAATCCATCAGCATGACGCTGGTGGCGAAATAGCCGAGCTTGCCGGCAGCGATCCCCTTGAGGCCGGAGCGGGTGCGGCACACGACCGCCGTGCCGTGCATGTCGCGCGATAGAAGCTCCATGATATCGCCGACGGCAAAGATGTCGGGATCCATGACCACGGCGCGGCCGCCGTATCCCATGAGTTCGGGGGGCATGAACCGCAATGGCGTGAAGGACTGAAGGTCGTCGGCGTTCCACTGGCGGGTGACCCCGTCCCGGAGGAAGTCCTGCCCGTGGCGATCGCGGAAAAACGGATAGTCCTCGGTGTGGATGATGCGGACGTCAAACGCCTCGGGCGTGCGGGAATTCCGCTTGAGCGCATACTCGGCCACAAGAGCGCCGACGATCTGAAGATGATTGGTATGAATGAATACGCAGGGTTTCATGGTCAGTTTCCATGGCGGCCTGCGAATATCCGCTCCAGCCGCCCCTTCCTCGGTTGCTTACCAATGTAAAGACGTGCGCGCCTCAGGCGCTGGCTACCTTATCCGTCGCCGCCATGTCCCGTGTTTCATATCCGAAACCCGGAAGCAGGTTGCTCTGCACATAGTCATCGATGTTCCGAAGCTCGTCGGGCGTGAAGTCTTCCCGATAACCGCCCACCTTGGCGCGGCGCACCTTGTAGGTGTTCAGGTTGTTGCGATCCTTGGCCAGCATGCGTCCGCCGCTGAGCCAGAACACCCGTTTCTGTTCGAGGCCGCGCATGTTTTCCACGGACGCGAACTCCACGGCTTGGTGAATCTGTTCCGGCGTTCCCGGCGTGCCCATGAATTCAACGATCCGCGCCAGCGTTGCCTCGGGCTGGGCACGCATGTCCTCGTAGCGGACAATCAGAACGTCCTTGATGTGCCCCATTTCCCGCGCCCACAGGTTCAGAAATTCGACGGCTTTCGGAAGCCCCGCGTTCGGCCGCATGATGAAGTCGTAGAGCGAGACGTCCTCACCCTCGCCGGGGTAGGCGTTGATCTCTTTCTTCGCCTTGCGCATCCGGAACTTCCACTGGAAGAACTGCGATACCGACACATCCGCCGGGTCGCGCACCATCAGCACCACCTTCTTGCCGTAGTAATCGGATTTGTCGTCGGCGTTCTTGGTGTAGTCCTTCAGATAGTTGTCATGGGTAAAAAATATCTTTGGGATCGCAGCGTTTTTTCGGTGCAAGTTGTCGAACCCGATCAAATGGCGTTCGGCCAAGTTGTGCCGCAGTTGGTAGAAGCGCGAGAGCATAACGCGCAGCCATGTCCGGCCGCTCTTGCCGAATGAAACAATGACACAATCCGCGAGAGCGAGCTTCCGGCTTTCCTCGCGTCCGCGGAGCCATCGCTCGATGCGGATCTTCCTTTCCTTGGGCAGGAAAAAGACGAGGAGCATTATCAGCTCTCTCATTACTCGTCGATACGCTACATACATGGTGAAAAGACCTGCAAATACGTTTTCGTTAGCACGAAACCTGTATCTATACCTAACAGTGCCTTGGCCTTCGCGCAATCCCACCCGCCGCTAGGTCCCGGTGCAGACCCCGGGGACCAGCCATGCTGCCCGGAGCCGAGTTGCCTACGGTAAGTCGCTCTCTGTATGGGTCTTTTTACCAAGTTTCGTTTCGGCACAGAGAGTTACTCCACAAAACCTAGATTCGCTCTTAATCCGTCAATTTTCGTGGGAACCGTATCCTTTGATGTTTCAGCCACGCATCCCTGGCGCCTGGACGAATTATCTCCGCGCCGATAAAGTGTATAAGTTCAATAAGTTAGCGTGGAGCGACGATGTTGCGAGCCACTCGTAACATACGGTAACAAAGTTTGACTTGATGGAACCAGTCACCGCTGGTAGCCGTTAAGAACTGAAAATCTAATAAAATCCCAGGTGAAGTAATCAAAAAAGGACGAAACCGAATCGGATTTGACGCGAAGATTTGAGGTTCGGACAAAGCTGGCCCGGCGGGCCGGTTGGGAAAACGGTCAAGCCGTCATAATAGTGCGATTGGGCGATTCGATTCTTTTTGCTTTTTGGGAGAGTTTTTCTTGCCGGATGGAATGACAGTGACGCAGCAGAGCAGCGGCCACCCCCGGGTGTGGCTCATGATGGGTAACAAAGCGGGCGATAACTCCCAGGTGATGGCGCTTGCCGAGGCCACGGGTTGGCCGTTCGAGATCAAGCGGTTCGTTTTCAAGCCCTACGAGCTGGTCACCAATCTATTGCTTGGTGCGAATCTGCACGGTTTGGTCAAGAGCGAATCCAGTCCTTTGGAAGCGCCGTGGCCGGATCTGATGATCACCGGCGGACGCCGGAACGAACCCATTTGCCTCTGGGTTCAGAAGCAGGCCCGCAAGGAAGGCAAGAACGTTCGGATCGTTCACGTGGGGCGCTCATGGGCAAAAATCGAGCGTTTCGACCTCATCGTAACGACGCCGCAGTACCGCTTGCCGGTGCGGCCCAACGTGCTGCACAACAAAACGCCATTGCACCGCGTCACCAACGAGCGCCTGCAAGCCGATGCGGAAGCCTGGGCGCCGCGCCTCGACCATTTGCCGAAACCGCACATCGCCGTTGTCGTGGGCGGCAGCAGTGGTCCTTACAGCTTCGACAAAAGGGCCGCTGAAAGACTGGGCAAGCAGGCCAGCAAGCTAGCGGCGGAAACGGGCGGCTCTCTGTTGATCACCACGAGTGCCCGCACGCCGGCCGATACCATCGATACGCTGGAACAGAATATCACCGCGCCGACGTACTTTTACCGTTGGCAGAAGGGCGCTGCCGACAACCCCTATTTCGCATTTCTCGGCCTTGCCGACTCGATCGTCGTCACTGGCGATAGCATGTCCATGCTCGCCGAAGCCTGCGCCACGCGCAAGCGCGTCCACATCTTCGATTTGGGCGAGGGGCGCAACGCCATGCGTCCGATGACGCGTGAAGAGACGATCAGGGATGAGCCCCGGGGGCCTTTCTGGGAACACTGGGAGCTGAAACACATCAGGGCCTGGATTTTCCGCATGGCAATGCACCTCGGACCGGACCGCATGACCCGCGACATCCGTATCGTGCACAAGCACTTGGTGGATTCGGGGCGCGCCGTGTGGCTGGGCGATTCCTTCCCGCCAGGGCTGCCGCTGCGGTCTCTGGAGTGCGTTCCGCGGGCAGCCGCGCGCGTCCGTGCCATGTTCGAACCTGCGCGTGTCCGTTCGCCGAAGCCAGTAACCCTGGTGCCGGCTCCTGCCGAAGAAGAAGAGTGGCGGCGGACGGGCTAGGTCTATCGGTGAATGGGGGCGAAATCCCCTTTCGGTTAAGACGCGCGCATCACGCTCCGTATTCGGTCAACGACCCGCGACAGGTCGTCCGGTGCTTGTGAAGGCGCCGCCGGAAATGGCTCGCCCAAACGCCCGGCAAGTCCGCGTTCGATCAGTTTTTCGTGCAGTAGAGAGAAATCTCTCGAGTAGTTGACGAGATTGAGGTCGTAGAGGCGGTCGCCAAGCCACCCGAGCAGTCCTCGTTGTTCTCTGTTCTCGGACGCCCCATGCAACACCCGGGCGGCACGTTCACGAACCTGCGTCCACAGGTCGGAGCGTACAGGCAGCGGAAAGATCGCGAGGGGCTTTCCGAGCCGGGCGACCTCGACCATCATCGAAATGCTGTCGCCGGTAACGATGAACCGCTCGGCCAGGCCCAACAGCGCCTGATAGGGATTTTCATTGGCGTCCGGTGTCCAACGGAACAGGTGCGACCCGTCGGGCAGGCCGGCTTCGAGCGCGTCCACCACCTCGGGCAGCGTCCGCCGACTGGTGGTGACGTAAAGCGTGCCTCCGTCGCGTTCATTGACCCGCACCACCGCATCAATGAGGTCTCCAGCGACCTTTGCATCGAACACGAATGGTTTGGTTTGTCCGCCAACGAGCACCGCCGTTAACGGCCTTGGCAAGGGGGCAAACTCATCCCGCCAAATCTCACTTTCGGCGGCGATTCGCGTTTCGTCGACGCGCATCAGCGGAAGTTCGAGCTGGAGGACGTTCGGCCGGTCCGGCAAGCGGTATTGCGGCGTCGCGATGGCCAGCGCAAATTGGTCCATCATCCGCTTCGGACGCCCAACAATGATCACTTTGGTCCGTCCGGCGGATTGTTCGCGAATCCACATGGCGGCCATGGACGGGCGCCGCCCTACCGTCAAAATCAGATCGGGCCACGGCGGCTCGAGCGGGTCCGATTGCTCGCGGTCAATATGATAGAGCGAAGGCTTGAAACGCGGCTTCCCATACACGTAGGGCTCGAGGAACCTTAGGCGTCGGCGCTCCACCGGCCAGCCGAGCGCGTCAGCGATAATCTCTACCTGGGCATTGTCGCCAAGCTTATCGCCGATCACCAACCATACCGTTGGCAAGGATTTCTTATCGTCAGCCGGTCCGGACACTTTGTCTGAATTAGAGAGCATTATGACTGCCGCTTTAGACGGGATTGCCGTCAATTGCCAGCCGAATCCAGAATCCCGACAGCGCTGCGCCGGGCGTTGCCGCGCAAAGAGCAAATCTGCCAGCGAACCCGGTGCGTATGACCATCTACGAGGACCAGTCAACGGCTCTTCGCCAAGGAAACGGCGTGGCAATCGCCGCCTCCGTTATCCACTTGTAGATCTCACAAATGAGCTCGGATCGTCGACAATGAAGGAGAAAGGCGTTGGCCGTATCGGACCACGTTGGTTTTGATCAATTCATAGAGGGCCTGAAAAAGAGAAACCCCGGGCAGCCGGAGTTTGTTCAGGCGGTGAGCGAAGTCGCTCGGGATATCTTCGATTTCATCGCCGACAAGGAAGAGTATCACGAATACCAGATCCTGCGGCGTATCGCTGAACCGGACCGGGTGGTCAGCTTCCGCGTCTGCTGGGAGGACGACAACCAAGACATCCGTGTGCAGCGCGGTTGGCGGGTTCAGAACAACAACGCCATCGGCCCCTACAAGGGGGGCATCCGGTTTCATCCGAGCGTGACAGAAAGCGTCCTCAAATTTCTCGCGTTCGAACAAACGTTCAAGAATAGCCTGACGGGGCTCCCTCTGGGTGGCGCCAAGGGCGGTGCCAACTTTAACCCCAAGGGCAAGTCCGATCACGAAGTCATGCGATTTAGTCAGTCGTTCATGACGGAATTGTATCGGCACGTCGGCGAAGACGTGGATATACCGGCGGGCGATATCGGCGTCGGCGCCCGCGAAATCGGCTACATGTTTGGTGAATACAAGCGCATCACCAACAAGTTTACCGGTGTGCTGACCGGCAAGGGACTGGAATATGGCGGGAGCCTGGTGCGGACCGAAGCCACCGGATACGGGGCCGTGTATTTCATGCAGAACATGTTGGAGCACGCCGGCAATGCGGTCGAGGGCAAGACCTGCATCGTATCCGGTTCGGGCAACGTGGCGACCCATGCCGTGGAAAAGCTGCTTCAGCTCGGCGGCAAGCCGGTCACTCTCTCGGACTCCCAGGGTTTCATTCACGATCCGGACGGCATCGACGAGGAGAAATTGGCTTGGGTCAAGGAGCACAAGACCCGTCGCTACGGCCGCATCGCCGAGTATGTCGATTCCTTCAACGGCGCGACATACCACGAAGGCGAACGGCCTTGGTCGGTGCCGGGCGAACTGGCCTTTCCGTGTGCGACCCAAAACGAGATTTGCGGCGAGGATGCCCGCATGTTGGTGGACAACGGCTGCATCGCCGTGTCGGAAGGCGCCAACATGCCCACCGACCGGGATGCGGCCCATGTCTTCAAGGAAGCTCAAACGCTTTTCGCCCCGGGCAAGGCCGCGAATGCCGGTGGCGTCGCGTTATCAGGCCTGGAAATGAGTCAAAACGCGACGCGGCAGTCTTGGACGGATGACCAGCTCCAGGAACTACTCCGCGATCTGATGAAAGGTATTCATGATCGTTGCGTAGAGTATGGCGGCGTTAAAGGCTCCGAGCATATTGACTATGCCCGGGGGGCCAACATTGCCGGTTTCGTCAAGGTCGGGAAAGCGATGCTGGCCTACGGCGTGGTCTGAAGAAAAGTCTATGTCATCCGCCGAGCGATATCCGATCGAGGGGTCTCACTCGATCGGATATTGCGTGCCACCAAGTTTGAAATCCGAAAACCTTTGAGCGGTGTTCGGGCCGGCGGCCAGCCTATTTCATGGCGCGCTTCATCGCTTCGAATGCCGCGGCATTGGCCTTTTCGAAGGCCGCGCGCGATTCCGACAAAGCTTTCATCATGGCGGACCAGGACTCGGTGCCCGCTTGGCCCAAGCTGTCAATCCGTGCCCTCGCGGAGTCGCCTTCGCTCTTCATTTTGTCGATCGCATTTTCCAGATCCGCCTTGCGCTCGCCGCTGAACTCCTGCGCCGCGTTCTGTAATTGGTCCAGAGACGCTTGCCAGGACTTCATCTGCTCCTCGGCGCGGGCTTGCCACGTTTGGCGATTGTGTTCGGCGACTTCTGTCGCGGAGTCCATATAACTCTTCGTCGCCGATTCGAAGGCGGTCCAGTTGGTCTGCATCTGCGCAACGATATCGGCCCAGGCCGCTTCTCCCGATGCGCGGCTCTTATCGATTTCCGCACTGAAGGCGTCGCGTTTCGCCTTCATTTCGGCAAGCGCCGCCTCGGCATTGGCCTGTCCACGAGCCTGCAGTTCCTTGATATGGGCCTCCATCGACGAAACCGTTGCATCCATTTCATCGAGCCTGCCTTTCGCCCATTCCGTATAAGCGTGAACACCGCTTTCCTTCGCCATTTCCTGCTCTCCTATTTCGCCTGTTTTTGCTTTGGGATGTTTATATTCAACACACTAACCTGCGCCCGGGCCGGCCGTCCACCATAGGCTGGCCGAATAAACGAAGTTCTTATAGTCGGTTGAGCACGGCAAGATCACGGCAATCAAGAGATTGCAGATTGCGGAGCACTCAATCCACCAACACCGACAGCAGAACGCTCTCTATCATGGACCCTGTGTGGTCGTTGAAAGTGCCGTCGCCGGCCTTGGCCAGTTTCTGGAAGAAATCCCGGCCGCGTTGGCCATGTTCAAGGGAGGTGGGAGTCGTGATCCACAGCGCGGACACGCTGCGCAGCTTTTTCCCACGAACGAAATTGCGCGCCCGAGTAACCACTTCGCCTTGGTACTCCCGGTGTGCCGCCGCATCGCCGATGACGATAATTGCTTGGCGTGCTCTTGGGCGCACCGGCATCATCAGCGCCGCGTCCATGCCCAAGTGCAGGTCTTCTTCCAGGGTCCGGCTGCCCACCGGAGACGCGCTCATGTTTTCCATGAACGATGTAATCCGGCGCATTTGGCCATCGGTCGTGGTCAACGGCATGACGGTGACGGGCGCCAACCCGGTGTCGCGATCCTTGTAGGCAACCACGCCAATGCGCACCGACGGGACTAAACGTTGAAGAATTCTGACGATACCACGCAACGAGTACGCCAACTCCCGGATAGCCGGACGCATGCTCGACGTGGTGTCGATGACAAAGATCATGTCGATCTGGCCGATCACCTGGTTTCTTGGATTGCCTGCCGGCAACTGTTTGAGTTCCGGAGCCGGATCGGGTACTGGCCGGCGGCTCACCGCCGCCTTTTGTTCCATAACCGCGGCCGCTTCCATCATCCGTGCCGCTTCCGCTTCCGCCGCCTCGGCCTCGCCACGGTAAAGGGTGGCGTTGCGTTGCAAGGTCTCGACCTTGGCGATGGTTTCGGCCGCCGCGACGCGGACCTCCTGCAATTGGGCGTTGGCGTCGAAGCTCTTGCGGTAATAGGGCATGAGCATGACCAAAAGCAGCACGAACACGCCGGTGGACATGGCCAGCACATCAAGGGCGGACAACGTGAAGATCGAAACCGTGCGGTTTCGTCGTTTCATTGGCCGGTGACGGTGTCTGTGAGCCGCGACACCGTCAACGTGACGCGGCCGAGAACGATCACTTGCCCGGGATGGGCCGGGATCGGGTGAAACTGGGGGACGTCGGCGTTGCCGACTAACGTGCCGTTCAAGGAATTCAGATCCTCCAGGCGAAGAGTGCCCTCGGACACACTGACACGCATGTGCCGCCGGGAAACACCGGGGTCGTCGATGACCCGGTCACACAGCGCGGGATGGCGGCCGACGGTGATGCCCAGATAAGATCGAGCAAGCTCGGTTTCGCCGAACACAAGCCGGATGGGGCGGTTTTCCACGTCCATCCCCTCGAGAACCCAGCCCGCCTCCAGCTCGGCATCCAGATGGTCGAATGTGCTCAAAGTCCTCCTCCGCCTTACGTTCGCTCGGGCAGGATGGAGAGCAATACGCTCTCGATCATCTGTCCCTTGTGGGCCATGAAATCCCCATCCCCGGCCTTCGCCAGGTTCTGGAAGAAGGTTCGCGCGCGCGGATGCCGGCCGGTGAAAATGGAGGATACGCTGCGCGGTGCGCCGCTACTCGTCGATGTGGCCGCAAACGCCTCCGCCATCTGCAGGGTCCGTTGGCGGCTTTGCGCGTGCACGGAGGCGTCGCCGATGACGATGATCCTGCCTTGGGCACCGGGACGCCAGGACATCTCCAACGCCCGTCCGAGCGCACGGTTCACCGGCTCGGGAATGTCTCCACCGCCCTTCGCGTTCAGTCCCTGAACGAAATCGACAATTCTATCGACATTCCTGCCATTCATGGGGCTCAACGGAAACTCCTGAGTGAGGTAAGAGGCGTCGGTGTCTTTGTAGGCAACGAAACCGACCCGCAGGGACGCCGCCAATCGCGAGAGAATACGGATCACCCCGACCAGGTTCGCCTGCAGGTCTTGAAGTTCTTCACGCATGCTGCCGGTGGTATCCATAACGAACACCAGATCCAGATCGGATATGGAAAGCGGGGTCTGTTGATCACCCGCCCGTTTCTCGACATTGCGCGGCGCCGCGGCCGCCGCTCTCGCCGGTTCGGGTTCTCGCCGGGCCTCGGCCATGGTGGTTTCGGCCATCCGCAGGCGATCACGGGCTTCCGACACACTCTCCTCGGCGACTTTCTTGCGCTCCAGCATTTCGGACACGAGCTTCTCGGCCTCGGTGACCGACAGTCCGGCAGCCGCCAATTCAGCCGCGGCGCCCTCGGCCTCGATCTCGAGCGACGGCTGTTTCAAATAGTATGGGAACAGCATGACCGCCATCAGCACGAAGACGCCCAGCGCCGACGCGAAGATATCGAGCGCCGAGATGCTTAGGACCTCCATCGACTGGCGCGGCCTGACGAGCATGGCAAATCAATCTCCGTACAAACGGTTGACGAGATTGTCGAGGCAGTATTGCCCCGCCTGATTGACGGCGCGTTCCTCGATCGCCTGGACGATATGCTGGATCAGCACGAGGAAAGCGGACATCACCAGCGCCAGCAAGGTGGTGTTGAACGCCACCGCCAGACGCTTGGTCAGTTCGGCGAGTAGTGTCGGGTCCTGAAGGTCCACGGATCCGGCAAACGCGAGCGCGAGCGAAATTCCGACCACCGTGCCGATGAATCCGAGGGTTGGAATGGCCCACACCACATACCGGATCATGGTGTAGCGAAGATCGATTTCGTGCAGGTACAGCTCCAGGCTCGAATTCAGGATTACATTCGACTGATCGATGGACCTGGAGGTTTGAAACTGGGTGACGATCCGTTGGATGAGACGCGGCAGAAAGCGTCCTTCCGACGGCTGGTTCGGTTGGTTGGCCTGACGCGCCACCGCATAGATGTGCCGGAGTTCCAAGGACTGCAGAAGCGTCGTCTCGTCCTCGGGAAGATAGCGCATTTTGAGCTGTGCGCGTTCCGCCGCCGCGTCGCGCGCCCGCACCACCAGTTCGCCGACGCCAAGGGCAAAGACGATCCACATCAAGTTCTGCACGGTAAACGGATATGTCGAACGGTCGCGGTCGATCAGGATCACGCCGACGGCGTCGGGCAGAAAATAGTCGATCAGCGCGATCAAGCCGACGGCGGCCGCCAGACAAATGGCCAGGATGAGCGGATAGCTGAAAACGCGGCGTACCCGGGGGCTGTCGGCCGCCATTCCTTCCGTTCCGGCATAGCGAGTTTGCGCCATGGGTTATGGTCTTCGCCGCACGATTTCGCCGGTGGCGGCGTCGCGCTCCACGCGTCCGCGCAATCGCCGAGCCTGGCTCTCGTAGCCCTCATCCGCCGCGGCGCCGCAGCCGCCAGCGTATCCATTCGAGACACGGGACCGGCCGACAAGATCGCCTGCGGTGCAGCGGTGCTCTCCGAGCCGAAGCGGCTCATCCGGCCCGACAAAGCCTTGGCGCATGGGGCGCCACTCGGGTTGTTCCGCACTACCGTCGCCTCGAGGCCGTGTCCCGCCTTGGCGCCAAGTGCCCGTTTCCGTGCCGCAGTCGGTCAGGTACAGGCGTCCGTCGTCGGTCACCACAATCTCCACATGATGCGAAGCAACCGACTGATCGGCGATAACGACATCGGCGAAAGCGCTTCTTCCAATGACCAGTGTATTCACTGCCACTCCCTCGAAAATTACTTTGGCGGCCGCGTATCAAGCACCTGCGGGTTGGTATTGCCCTCGAAGGTATTGTCCTTGAGTTCAATCTTCGACCCTGGGCCGACCACCAACCCGTGGCCCTTGTTGTTCTCCACCGCGTTCCGCTCCAGGACAATTCGGGATTGGTCGAGCACCAGAACGCCGTGTTCTCCGTTGTCCCTGACCGAGTTTCCTATCAGCGCGGGCCTTCCGCCACCGGCGACGACGATACCGGAGAGTTTCCCGGCGACGATGGCGTTGCCCTCGATGCGTCCGTTGCCATAATCATAGATGTAAATCCCGGCCTCGGCGGCATCTTTGATCATGTTGTCCGCCACCAGTGGATTCGCGCCTGTTCCAATTTCGATGGCATTGGCTCGAGCGGAGAGGATCCGGTTGCCGCGGAAACTCCCACCGGCACCTTCAATGAAAACAACGCCGCCGCTGGATTCGATGGTGTTATCGGTGATATCTGGCGTCGCTCCGCCTCTTACAACCACGCTTTGTTTTTCGAGGCCTTTCAGCGTATTGCCGGAAATCATTCCCGTCGACCCGGATGCGACGACGATGCCGGGACCGGTGCCTCCGTCAATTGTGTTGCCGGTAACCGACGGATTTGCACCATTTCGAATGAAGACGGCCGGTCCCTGCGCACTGGAGATCTCGCTGTTTTCCACTGTCATCGACCCGCCGTCGACAACCACACAACCAAGCGGCGAGGCCGATGCCCCGCTTTCAGCCGGAAGGGCCAAACGAAGGTTGGAGATCACGGCTCCCGACCCCTCGGACACCAGACATGGTCCTTCCGCCGGCGCGATAAGGGGTGGATCGTCTTCCAAGGCCGCCTGCAGTTGGACCGAATGCGCGATGACAAGACTGTCCGTGTAGGTTCCGGGCGCAATGGAAATAACGGCGCCGGGCCCGGCGCGCGACAGCGCTTCGGCAATGGTTTTCGCGTCCGCCGAACCCGTCGCATCGACGGTCCAAGCTTTTTTGTAATACCTCTCGTAGAACGGCCATCCGTACCACGCGGCCGCGGCTAGGATCGCAACCAGACCGAACAGCAGCGGGATAGCGATGCTTAGGCCACCGCGGCGCGGCGGCGCGGCAGGTGTTGTCGGCATTACGGCAGCCTGTAATGGAGGTGCCGACATCGCCGTCGCGAGCGGGATACGCCGAACCGGGATGGTCGGCGGCAGGTCGTCGAACTGAGGATCGAACGCCGCCACAAGCCGGGTTTTTTGGGCCCGCGGGAGCGGCGCCCCGCCAAGCACCTGGAGCCATGCTTCGGCGGATTGGGGTCGGTCGGCGGGCTCCGGCCTGAGCGCCCAGTCGATGCTGCGGCCTATGGCGACCGGACAATCCCCCGGCAATTCGGCAAGGATCGATCCGGTCTCGTCGGCAAGTCGGTCAAGCGCGAAGGGCGGGGCCTTACCCGTCAAAGCGCGGTAGGCGATGGCACCCAGGCCGTATACGTCTGTCCACGCACCCTCCGGTTTGTCGGTAAGATACTGCTCCGGAGCGCCATATCCGTCGCTCACAAAACTGTGATCTTGCGAGGCGTTGGCCGATTCAATCGTCTCGGCGGCGCCAAAGTCGACGATCACCGGGGTCGTGTCACCTTGCATGACCACGTTGGCTGGTTTGAGGTCGCGGTGCAAGAACCCCTTGGAGTGAACCTCGCCCAAGGTCTCTCCCAACCGTTTCAAGATTGCGACGACCGTTACCGGATCCAGGGGGCCACCGTTTGCGGCGATAAATGTTTCCAGGTTGTCGCCATCGACAAACTCCGTGGCAAGCCAAGAGCCTTGCGGACCTTCGTGCCAATCAACAAGGCGCGCGACTCCTGGGCTAGCGATGGCCGACAGCACTTCGGCTTCGCGGCGAATTGTCGGCGCCGCTGTGTCCCATTTGACGAACACGCGCGTTTCCGTCTGAGTGTCGGTAGCGGCGAACCTTGCAGGCGCACCCTCCGGGGGCGGCCCCTCTATACGGAGACGATCCGGTAGAGTCATCGCCATAGGCGGCAAAGTCCCGCCATTGCTGGTTGCGCCGCTTTCCGTTCCGTTTCTATCGGTTGAGATCGCCATGGATAACAGTCAGATTTCCGCCTTGGAGGGCATGGTGAACTTCGGAAGCTCCGGCGCCTCAGGTGGAGGTTTGGGCTTGGCCTTCGCGGACTTGGGAGCAGCTTTTACCGCTTTTTTCTCGACCTTCCGAGGTGTGGCTTTTTGCGGCGGCGGCGCCTGCCGGCCCGCCGTGGTTCCTACTGGAGAGGGAGGTGCGGTGGCCGCGCCGGCCGTTGATCCCGAGGATGGCCCGCTCTTGGCCGCTTTCGGAAGTGGGGACGCCGTTGGATCTTCTTCGATCTTCCAGCGCGATGGCCCAATGCGGCATCCGGTTCCGCGCACCATCACCTCTCCCGTACCGGGCCGATTGTACGTCCGCCGATATTGGCGGCACGGCATGTCCGGTGACGTGTAGAAGGTCCTTTCGACCACGATCACGCCGCTGTTTCCCGTCGCGGGATTTTCCCATGGAACCTGAACATTGGTTTTCGAGGTTTCCAGAACATCGTTCACGGTATCGAGCACGAACGGCAGGTCACGGATGTCGTCATTCCCTGAAGCTGTATCCGCCAAGCCAAGTGACACCGCAGCCGCCAGTGTCCAGCCTAGGACAGCCCTGAGGGCGTGTGTCGTCGATATTCGGACCGAGCCCGCGGTTCTCATGTTTCCAGCCACAATATTCACACAATCTTGAAGCGTAATCGTTGCAATGATCACGAACCGATATTTAATTCTCTATGCACATGGGTGATAATCCGACTGTGCGATAATATATTAGGGTGTGATCCGCCAAACTAACAACAGGCGAGAAAAAAACATTGAAAGCTGTCGTTGGCGTTCTGATTGCCGTTTTGCTGGTTAGCGGGTGCGCGAGCGCGTCGTCGACCACGTATGACTCCGCAGATGTCGGCCGCACCATTGAGACGGCTAGCGGCACGGTCGTCGCATCCCGATCCGTCGATGTGAAAGGCGGAACCTCCGTGGCCGGTCCTGTTGCCGGCGGCGCAATCGGAGGTGCGACGGGCGGTTTGGTGTTCGGTTCGGGCTGGGCCGGGCTTCTCGGCGCTGTCCTCGGCGCGGGCGTGGGTTACGTCACCGAGCAGCAGATCAATAGTGGCGAAGGCACCGAGTACGTCGTGGAGATGGACGACGGTAGAACGGTCACGATTGTGCAAAACAAGGACGACGACACGGCACCAATCGCCGATGGTACCCAGGTGCTGGTTCAGTATAGCGGTAAGTATACCCGCATATTGAAAGATCCGCGCACCGACAGGACTGCCAGCGGCAGCGGCACGGAAAGCGGCAGGGGTACGGAAAGCGGCAGCGCAGGAGGTGGCGGCTGGGTCGATCCGGATATTGTTGGCACTTCGCCACCGGCGCCCGAGAGAGACGATATGGCCGCCCCGAGCCTGGATACGTGGGACCCCGTTGATCCGATAGAGCCACCGGTATCGCAACAATAGAAACACGTCGCGAGCGGGTGACGTTTGTACTCGGATAACAATATATCTCTTATAAATTGGTTTGTTCGCCTGGGTCCGACAAGCGTGTCCGCGTAAGCAACCCTACGATCCCAACTAGGGTTCTGGTGACGCGGGTGATGATTGGATATATTGAGCGCCGAGGTTGCTAACAGCCGCGAACTCAACCAGTCCGATCCGGAGATTTCATGCAGTTCAAGGATTATTATGAGATCATGGGCGTGCCGGAGGACGCCGCCCCCGACGATATCAAAAAGGCCTACAGAACCCTTGCGCGCAAGCATCACCCGGACCTCAACAAAGACAAGGATACGGGCGAAAAATTCAAGGAATTGGGCGAAGCCTACGAAGTCCTCAAAGATCCGGCGAAGCGCGAGGAATATGATCAATTGCGCAAGTATGGAGCCTCCGCGGGCGGAGAATTCAAGCCGCCTCCCGGCTGGCAATCGGGGGCGGATTTCAGCGACGGCGGTTACACGACGGCCGATACGGCAGACTTCAGCGACTTTTTCGACAGCATTTTCCGTCATGGTACAGCGCGGAAATCGTACTCTACCGGTGGAGACCGTACGGGAGCGCGCTCGGGAGGGTCGACCTTCGCCGTTCGCGGTGAGGATGCTCACTACCGGATTTCGGTGACCCTAGCGGAAGCCTATGAAGGGTCGACCCGCGCCATCTCTCTGCAAACCCATCGGTATGACGGCGAAGGACACCCTGTCCCCGAGACCAAGACGCTGAACGTCAAAATTCCCAAGGGTGTGACCCAGGGCCAAAATATCCGGCTGCGAGGGCAGGGGGGCGCGGGTTTCGGCGGCGCGCCCAATGGCGATCTCTACATGGAAGTCGATCTCCAGCCGCATGCCTTGTATACGGTGGAAGGGCGGGACGTGATCCTGGTGTTACCGGTAACCCCCTGGGAAGCCGCGCTTGGTTCGAGTGTAAAGGTGCCAACCCTTGGCGGTGCCGTCAATCTGACCATTCCGCCGAATGCCCAAAGCGGCCGGAAAATGCGGCTCAAGGGACGCGGACTGCCGGGAACCCCTCCCGGCGACCAATATGTCGTATTGCAGATCACCTTGCCCCCCGTAGACAGCGCCGAGGACCGGGCGCTTATGGAGACGATGGCAAAGCAAATGGCGTTCAACCCGCGCACAACACTCGGAGTCTGAGACCATGACGAAAGAGATCGAGGCCTTCACCGCGGAAATCGTCGACGAAGCCACCCAGTATGGGCTGAAGGACATCTGTGAAGTCTGCGGGGTTCATGCCGAGCGTGTGGTGGAAATGGTCGAGGCCGGAATCATTCAAGCGCGGGGGGACAAGCCGACATCGTGGCGGTTTTCCGCTGTTTCCGTGATGCGGTCGCGCCGGGCGCTGCGGCTGCAACGGGACTTGGAAATCAACGCTCCGGGGCTCGCTGTAACTCTGGAACTGCTGGATGAAGTCGAGTCTTTGCGCGCCCAAGTGCATTCACTCACGCAGCAGCTGGAAAAGCTGCAGCGGTAGACGACCACCCTATTCTGCCGGATTGATCTGATCCTCCGAAGAAGCGGACACGGGTTCGGTTTTTTTCGCTTTCTTTCCGCGTTCGCTGAGTCCCTGCATCAGCACATAGAAAACCGGCACGAACGGAATTGCAATCAGCGTCGACGCCAGCATGCCGCCGAACACCACAGTGCCGATGGCCTGCTGGCTGGCGGCGCCGGCGCCCGATGCGGTCAGCAGCGGAACCACGCCTAAGATGAACGCGAACGAGGTCATAACGATGGCCCGGAACCGCCGCTGAGTGGCTTCAATGGCGGCCTCGGCGATGGAGTGGCCCTCGGCCCGCAATTCGCGCGCGAACTCGACGATCAGAATGGCGTTCTTACTTGCCAAACCGATCATGAGAACGAGGCCGACCTGGGTATAGAGGTTGTTGTCGAATTGCCGGACGATCAGCGCCAGCAGAACCCCGACCATTGCCATGGGCACCACTAGAATCACTGCGCCCGGATTGGTCCAGCTTTCATACTGAGCGGCGAGAACGAGGAACACCAGGACGATAGACAGCGCATAGATGAAGTAAGCCGTATTTCCGACCTGCTGCTCCTGATAGGCCGTCGTCGTCCATTCGTAGGCCATGCCGTTCGGCAAAGTGGCGTCTGCTACCTGTTCCATCAGACTGAGTGCTTCGCCGGAGCTGGACCCGGGCGCCGGGCCGCCGAGTATGGCCGCCGCGGGATAAAGGTTGTAGCGGGTAACCAGTTCGGCACCGACGGTGCGCCGCGCATCGATCATCGTACCCAATGGCACCATCTCGCCCTTAGTATTGCGAACATAAAGCTCGGCGATATTTTCCGGCTCGAGGCGATAAGGCGCGTCGGCCTGCATGCGGACCTGGAAGCTCTGGCCGAATTTGTTGAACAGATTGATGTAGACAGATCCGATATAGGCCTGAAGGGTCTGGAACACGTCGCCGATGGGCACGTCCAGCGACTCAACCTTGGTCCGGTCGATGTCCAGGAAAAGCTGCGGGCTGCGGGCATTGAAGGTCGTGATCACACCTTCCAGGCTCGATTGAGCGCGGGCCGCATAAACCGTTTCCATCGCGGCTTTCTGCAATTCCATGAGACCGAGAGAACGCCGATCCTCGATCATCATTTGGAAACCGCCCGATTGTCCAAGGCCGGCAATCGGCGGCGGGATCAGAACCGCAATCGCCGCCTCGTCGATAGAGGCCAATTCCTTCTTCAGGTTGGCGACGATCGCGTCCTGACTAAGGTCTTTCCCGCGTTCTTCCCAGCTTTCGTAAATCACGAAGGTCGAAAACACGTTGCTCACGTTTGCGTTGTCGACAATGGAAAGCCCGCCGATGGTGACCCAATTGGCAATGCCGGGGGCATTTTCGAGCACGGCATTGACTTTGTCGGAAACCGCCTTGACCCTCGGTTGGGCAGCGGCATCGGGAAGTGTCGCGAAGACGATGGCGTATCCCTGGTCTTCGGTGGGAAGAAAACCGGTAGGTTGCCGGGAGAACTGCCAGCCGGCCACGCCGATCACGGCGACGAAAATCAGCAACGAAATCTTCGGGCTGCCGACCATGCGGCGAACGATGCCCATGTAGACGTCCTCGGCCGCCTGATAACCCTTGTTGAAACCGCCGAAAAAGACCCGGGAAACCTTGTTTGGCTTCTTATCCTTATCGGGCGGGCGCAGGAACAGGGGAACCTGAGCCGGGCTCAGGGTCAGCGCGATCAACGCGCTGAGGATCGCCGTCGACGCGATGACGAGCGCGAACTGGCGGAACAGTTGCCCGGTAATGCCCGGAATGAACGAAGCCGGCAGGAACACGGCCGTAAGCACCAGGGTGACGCCAATGATCGGCCCGGTCAATTCGCTCATCGCCTTGATCGCGGCGTCACGCGGCGACATTCCCTTTTCCATGTAATGCGCGGAGTTCTCGACGACGATGATGGCGTCGTCGACGACGATGCCGATGGCCAGGATGACAGCGAACAACGTCATCAGGTTGATGCTGAAACCAAGCATGGACATGGCCGCGAATGCGCCAATGATGGTCACCGGTATGGTGAAAGCCGGAATCAGGGTTGCCCGAAGATTCTGCAGGAACACGAAGATAACGATGAGGACGAGAAGGCCGGCCTCGAAAAGTGTGTGATAAACCGCCTCGATGGCGTCCTCGACAAAGATCGTGGTGTCGTAGTAGATCGCGTACTTAAGGCCTTCCGGGAAGGTCTGGCTCAGTTTCGCCGTTTCCGCGCGGATCTTTTTGGCGACGTCGAGCGCATTGGCCCCGGGCAGCGCATAAACAATGATATGAGCCGCCTTCTTCCCACTCAGCCCGGAAAAGTTAGCAAAGCTCTGCTGGCTCAAATTCACCCGCGCGACGTCCTTCAGGCGGATGACCCGCGCGCTCTCGCCGCGATCACTTTTGACGATGATATTCTCGAACTCGGAAACCTCCGAGAGTCGGCCGACCGCGTTGATGGTAAATTGGAAGACTTGGCTCTCGGGTACCGGCGGGCCACCGATTTGGCCGGCGACCACGGCGGTGTTTTGCTGCGCAATGGCCTGTTGCACGTCGAGAACGGTCAGGTTGAACGATCGCAGTTTCTCCGGATCGAGCCAAATCCGCATGGCGTACGACCCGGCGCCCACGACCTTGACCTGACCCACACCGGGGATCCGGCCGAGGGGATACTGCAGATTGATGACGGCGTAGTTACTCAGGAAGGTCTCGTCGAACTGCCCATCGTCGGCGTAGAGGCTCACCACCTGCAGAATGTTGGTGGACACCTTGCGTACGGTGACGCCCTGAGCCTGGACGACGGACGGCAATTGCGATAGCGCGGCGTTGGCGAAGTTCTGCACCAGGGTGAGCGCCGCGTCGAGATCCGTTCCCACCTCGAACGTCACCGTCAGTGTGTAGCTCCCGTCGCTACCGCTGGTGGACTGCATGTAGATCGAGCCTTCGACACCGTTGAGCTGGTTTTCGATGGGAATGCCCACCGTATTGGCGACCACTTCGGCGTTGGCACCGGGATAACTGGTGGTCACCTGAACCGTCGGCGGAACGATGTTCGGGTACTGCGAAATCGGGAGCTGAAATATCGCCACCGCGCCAAGAATGATGATGACGATCGCGATGACGTTGGCGAAGATCGGCCGATCGATGAAGAATTTCGACATGGGTGCTGGGCGTCCCGGCTATTGTTTCGGCGAGGGCGCCGAGGAGCCCTGGGTCGAGTCGGCGGTTTTGGCTTTACGCGCGGCCTCCGCCGCTTCTTTTGCGGATACGGGCGTTACCTTTCGCCCCGGAATCGCGCGCATTAGCCCGGCGACAATAACCTGCTCGTCGCCCTTCAGTCCCTTGTTGATGACGCGCATGTCATCCGCGAGCGCGCCTTGTTCGACGCCGCGCCGCTCCACCGTGTCGTCCGGACCGATCACCATTACGTATTCGCCCTGTTGATCGAAGCCGACAGCCTGTTGGGGTACCAGAATTGCGTCCGCGTCCTTGCTGACGGGAGCTTTTATTTTTGCGAATAGCCCCGGAAGGAGCTGGCGATCGGGATTCTTGAAAATCCCACGGAGTTGCAAGGTTCCGGTTCCGGCGTCGAGAGTAATGGCCGCGAAGTCTAGAAATCCCTTGTGCGGGTAACCCTCGTCGGTCGCCAACCCAAGGAGCAATGGTTGGGTCCCGTCGCTCGCGCTCGCTCCGGGATTTTCGGTTTTTCGTTTTTCCAAGATCGGAAGCAGGGCTCGCTCGTTAATGGTAAAGTAGGCGTAGACGGGCTCGATTTGGTTGATCTCCGCCAGCAGGGTGTCTTCGCCGGCGCCCACCAAATTTCCGGGATCCACAAGCCGGCGGCCGATGCGGCCGTCAAAAGGCGCGTAAATCTTGGTGTAGCCAAGGTTGAGTTCGGCGGTTTCCAAGGCCGCTTTCAACGACGCCACCTCGGCCGCCTGGGCATCCGCCTGGGCCACGGCTTCGTCCACTTGCTGTTTGCTGATGGCACCGGAACGGCCGGCCTGCTGCCTCCGGTTGGCCGTGAGCCTGGCCTGCTTGAGCGCTGCCTGCGCCCGGGCCACGTTGCCCTTCGCTTGGTTGACCGCCGCTATATAGGGGGCCTGTTCGATTTGGAACAACAGGTCGCCCTTTTTGACCAAGTCGCCATCCTTGAAAAATATCTCCTCCAGATAACCTTCGACGCGAGCGCGCAACTCCACGGTCTGCACCGCGGCAATATTGCCCGTGAACTCCAGATATTCGGTAACCGGCTTCTTGACCGGTTGGGCCACGGTTACTTTTGGCGGTGGCGGCGCCACATACGTATTTTTTTCCTCGCAAGCGCCCGCCAACAACGCGACGGTCAGGATCCCGCTAAGGAACCCCGCGAGCTTTCTAGCAGAGTGTCGGTGTCCGACCGGTCGATTGGGCATGTCTTTCCACTGGATTGTAATTGGCAAACGGCCGAGGAAGAGTAAATCGGACCTTGGACCGCAATATTTCAAACTTTCGCCACAACCTAGCAATGAGCGAATAATTTCACAATAGAACCGATTTGCTGCGATAGAAAATTGCCGAACCGACCGCCGTGAGCGCAACCGAAGAACAACCAAACGCCTGGTGCTGAAACGCCCGGTACAGCACGAATGCGTCGATATAGGCCTACGGAAACCGGCCACCTGAACTTTTCAGATGATTTGCTGTTCCGGGCGGAGTAATGGAAAGTGTTTGGTGCTGAGGTGCCGACCGGGTTGTGAAACAAGAACCAAGGCCCGGATTTTCAGGATGAAAATGGGATGGGACGATGACGGAGAAGACATACGCGGTCCTCGATCGGCCGGAAGTGCAGGGCGTGTTGTTCTACCCGCGGCGCGAAGCCGGCGTTCCGCGATTGGTCTCCGGCGTTCACAACGTGCGAATTCCGGTGGATGGCGATCTTTCGGTGGGCGCAAAGATCTATGCCGCGCAGCCGGGGGCGCCCGTTATTGTTTATTTCCATGGAAATGGCGAGATCGCATCAGACTACGACAGCATCGCGCCGCTTTATACCGCTCTGGGGATCACGCTTTTCGTGATCGACTATCGCGGATATGGCGCCAGCGATGGGGAGCCGACGTCGAGCGCGCTGATCAACGATGCGCGGACCTCGTTCCGACAGGTGCGCGATGTCCTCGCCGACAAAGGCGTGGGCGGAGGCGACCTGTATGTCATGGGGCGGTCGCTGGGCAGTGCCGCGGCGATGGAGGTCGTTGACACGTGTCGGGATGACCTCGCCGGGCTCATTATCGAGAGCGGCTTCGCCCACACATTCGCACTCATTGAACGGATCGGCTACCTGCAAGTTCCAGGCGCGGAGGAGGCCCGCGACGGGTTCGGCAACCTCGAGAAGATCGCGCGGGCCGATTTGCCGACCTTGATCATCCACGGCGAGCGTGATTGGATCATCCCCGTGGGCGACGGTATTGACCTCTACGAGGCTTCACCTGCGGCCGACAAGACTCTGGTCAAGGTTCCCGGGGCTGGCCACAACGATCTATTGATGGCTGGCAGGGGCCTCTACTTCAACGCCATCGCAAAGATATGCGGACGGACAGAAACGGCTGACTGACACGCGCATCTTCGGTGCCGGTGCAACAAGGGGCCCGGATGTAGATTTCTGCCCCGCGACCCTCCATGGTGCGCTAAGCACGCAGCGGCTATATTGACCAACATGAATGGCGCCCCTTCTTCCGCCACCCGCTCCGCCGCCCGCGCGCGGCTTCCCGACGCGCCCGCCGTGGCCGTGGGCATGCACCATGCCATATGGCTTTGGCCCACGGGAGAAGTCGAGACCGTTGCCAAAACCGAGGCGGCTAAGCGCATTGCCGCGGGTACCGCGCCGTTCGTTTGTCATCGGAAAGCGGTAGCGCAGCGGTTGGGCGCGCCGTTGTTTTCAGCTTTCGACTTACTGGAGCTATACGCCTTCGTCCGCCCGGCCCGCTTCTGCGTACCAACCGTCCGCGG
>CAKZLS010000411.1 GCA_937127205.1 uncultured Rhodospirillales bacterium | reverse complement strand
AAAGTGCTGGCGCGAGCTTGCTACGACGCAGCCAAAAGTGGCTCAAGGCGGACACGATCCGATCGCCAGCTGCTCCACTGCGGATGGCCATCCGCAGTGGAGCATTCCTCTCGGAACACGCCTATGATAACGGTCTTCGCTTTTACAAGGGCGGACTAGAATATGGTTTTCGGAATGATCACAACGTCGCCGGGGAGCATGGCGACGTTGGCCGTTATATCGCCATCCCGCAGCAAGTCATCGAGCCTTGCCGCATACACTTTTTGAGTGTCGCCTTCAATTCGAACAATTGTTGCGCGGTTTCCAGAAGCGAACTCGGTGAGACCGCCAACCACGATCATGACGTCGAGGAGGGTCATATCGGCGCGATATGGTATTGCTTGTACGTCGGTTGCTTCACCCACAACGCGAACTTGCTGGGCGTTGGTTCCAGCAAATTCGGTCACCATCACTGCCGTTAATGGCTGAACGATGTATTGGTTGAGTTGCTGGTTGATGTCGCTAGCGAGTTCGGATGGTGTTTTACCAGCGGCACTTAAGTCCCTAATAAGCGGTGCGGAAATATGGCCGTCTGGACGGACGGTAACCGTCGACTCCAATTCGGCATGATCCCATACAAAGATCGATAGCACATCGCCGGGTCCAATCTTATAGAGTGGAGCCTGACTGATCGTATCGATTGTTGCTGGAGGTAGCTCCGGTTCGCTAGCACAACCAGACAAGACAATCGCTATCAGTAGAAACCATCCCGATTGTCGAACACCTTGAACCTTTAGATACCGACGCCAGAACGGCGCACGAAGGTTTCTGCCTAATATGAAGCAAGACAACATTTTCCTTACCTTTTTTATGGCATGCTGCATTTCTGACGCAGTATAGAGCACGCACCAGTTTTCGCACATGGCCAGAAACCAGGGATGCGATAAGTTCTTTCAAGATTTTACGCAAGCGAGGTCGCCAATCAAGGTCGAAGGAGAGAATCGGAAAAGATCGGTAGTAAGACTATTATTGAGGTAATTCTGAAGATCGTCGGCGTTGCCATACGTTACAATCTTGGGTTATATATATTCGATGGCTACAACGCTTTCTGCTAGGCTGTATGGTCGAAGCCATTATAAAAATTTCTGATCCCTATTTTCAATTTCTCAGCATAACATACACAGACCTTAATACACGTTGGAACTAACTGTTGAAGGCACTCATTTATGGCATGTGTGATGGCTATCGGCGTGATACCGCGATAATTGCGGCATGAACAATCATCGTTTTATCTATCTAATAGAACGCACCCCTAAAGAGGTCTTTAATTTCCACATAGAATTACGCTAAAAATCCGACGCGCAAAGTGATTCGGTGATTTCAACTCGTGTCTGTTTGGTGCGCAGCCCATCCATACCGAAAATCTGGAGGCGGAACATGAAAGTGGCGATTCTGGCTGGCGGGGCCGGTAGTAGGCTTGCAGAGGAAACGCATCTGAGACCGAAGCCAATGGTCGAAATTGGAGATAAACCGATCCTTTGGCATATTATGCGGCAATATTACCATTATGGGCTTAAAGAATTCGTAATTGCGCTCGGTTATAAAGGAGATTACATTAAGAACTACATGGAAAGCTATTGTAAAAACAATAGTAACGTTACAGTTAATTTTCAGACCCAAGAAATTGAATATCAAAATTCGAATGAATTGGATTGGACAGTTGAGTTGATCGAGACTGGCCTCAAGACCATGACCGGCGGTCGAATAAAGCGCTTGAGGCCCTTTTTGGGGGACGATACCTTCATGTTGACATGGGGAGACGGCGTTTCCAACGTCGACCTTCACAAACTCTTAGAGTTTCATCGTAGTCACGGTAAGCTTGCTACCGTAACCGCCGTGCGGCCCCCAGCGCGATACGGTTACATGGAGTTCGACGGTGATCGGGTCGTCCAATTCGCGGAGAAACCGCAAGCCAAAGAAGGCTGGATAAACGGTGCGTTCTTCGTCCTTGAACCTGGGGTGTTCGATTACATCGACGGCGATGAACAGATGTTCGAACAGGAGCCCATGGAGCGGCTCGCCCAGAATAACCAGTTAATGGCCTATAAGCATAATTCGTTCTGGCAATGCATGGATACATTGCGAGAGAAGCACTTATTGGAGAGCCTTTGGAATAGCGGTGAGGCTCCTTGGAAAATGTGGAAATAGATCTAATGCGCGTTTTATTGACAGGACACGAGGGTTACATCGGGGCTGTTCTTGTCCCCATGTTGATTGAGGCTGGTCACGAGGTTGTAGGCCTCGATTCTGGGCTCTTTTCGAAATGTACGTATGTCGGCCGGGTCGTTGACATTCCGACAATCTCCAAAGACGCGCGCGACATCGAGGTGAGCGACGTCGAGGGGTTCGATGCGGTCATTCACCTGGCCGGATTGTCCAACGACCCGCTGGGCGACCTGAACCCCGAACTTACCCATGACATCAACTATCTTGCGTCCGTACGCCTCGCCGAGAAAGCGAAGGCTTCCGGCGTCGGCCGCTTCATTTTCTCGTCTTCATGCAGCAACTATGGCGCCGGTGGCGAGGACATGCTGGATGAGACCAGCCCGTTCAATCCGGTAACGCCCTACGGCGTTTCCAAGGTAAAGGTCGAGCAGGAGGTTAGCGTTCTAGCCGACGACTCGTTCACGCCGACTTACCTGCGCAACGCGACGGCTTACGGCTTGGCGCCGCGGATTCGCTTCGATCTTGTTGTCAACAATCTGGTCGCTTGGGCCTACACGACCGGTCTTGTGTTCTTGAAGAGCGACGGTACGCCATGGCGCCCAGTCGTCCATGTCGAAGACATATCGCGAGCCTTCATTGCCGTCCTTCATGCGCCCCGCGAGGCCGTACACAACGAGGCGTTTAACGTCGGCAGGAACGAGGACAATCTGCGCATTAGGGAAATTGCCGAAATCGTTGCCGATGTGGTGCCGAACTCACGGGTTGATTTCGCCGAAGATGCTGGGCCAGACAAGCGCTGCTATCGTGTCGATTGTAGCAAAATTCAGCGGATTCTGCCCGAGTTCAAACCGACGTGGTCCGTGCGAAAAGGCGTCGAGGAGCTTTACGAGACCTACCAGCAAGTAGGCTTGACCTTGGAAGAATTCGAGGGAGAACGCTTCAGCCGGATAAAGTACCTAAAAAAACTGCTCCGCGACGGTAATATTACGCCGGATTTGCGTTGGCAGGGTGAACCACTTCCTCGTGTTTTCGTCGCAGCAAGGTAAACGATGACCAGTTCAGAAACGACCGCGTGCCGATCGTGTGGCGGTGCGATCCTTCATAATATCTTGTCGCTGGGCGTCAGCTCACTGGCTGACCGCTTGCTGACGCCAGAGCAATTGGACGAACCAGAGATAACCGCACCCCTGGATGTGCTTCTTTGTCCCAATTGTTCGTTGGTTCAGATCTCGGTGTCGGTCGATCCTACGATCCTGTTTTGCGATGACTACCCGTATTTTTCGTCCGTTTCACCTTCGCTTATGAAGCACTTCGGCGACAGCGCGCACGAGATTATCGAGTCGCGCGGTTTAGGTGCCGGATCCCTCGTCGTCGAAGCGGCGAGCAACGACGGCTACATGCTCAAGCACTTCGTCGAACGCGGGATTCCAGTCATCGGCGTCGACCCGGCGGAAGGGCCGGCCAAGGCCGCGCAACAGGCCGGCGTCCGAACCCTTAACACCTTTTTCACACGCCAACTCGCCGAAAAACTCTACGAGGAAGAAGGCGCGCGGGCAGACGTATTCCTCGCCAACAATGTTCTGGCCCACGTCCCTGATCTCAACGGGTTCGTCGAAGGCATCGCAAAGGTCCTGAAGCAGACCGGGATTGCGGTCATTGAAGTGCCTTATCTGGTCGATCTCGTGGAGAAGCTAGAATTCGATACGATCTATCATCAGCACCTATGCTATTTCTCGGTCACGGCGCTCGATCACCTGTTCCTGCGCCACGGCCTGTTCCTCAACGATGTACGGCGACTGTCCATCCACGGCGGCTCGCTGCGCCTGTTCGTCGAACCGACCGAGAATCGCCAGCCCGGCGTCCAAGGTCTGTTGCAAGCGGAGCGGCAGGCAGGGATTGACCAGTTGGCGTTCTATGAAGACTTCCGGAACAACGTAGAAGTCTTCAAAACGCGGCTCATCGACTTGCTGGCCGACCTGAAATCCAAAGGACAACGCATCGTCGGGTATGGTGCCGCGGCGAAGGCGGCGACGCTGATGGCGTATTGCGGCATCGACGGCAAGTACTTGGACTACGTTGTCGACCTGAACAAGTTCAAGCACGGTCGTTACATGGGCGGCAATCGGCTACCGATATGCGATCCCACTAAACTGCTCGAGGACCAGCCCGATTATGTGCTGATCCTGGCTTGGAATTTTGCCGAGGAGATCGAGCGCCAACAACAGGCATATCGGGAACTTGGCGGCCGGTTCATCGTGCCGTTGCCTGAACTGCGCATTGATTGACCCCCGGATCTTTGGGAGCCCGACACGTGCAACCTATCGACGCCAAATGCCCCAACTGCGGCGAAACACGCCTCGCGAAATTCTACGAGTGCACTTCCGTTCCCGCGCATAGCGTCCTCCTGTTTGAGACGAAACAAGAGGCGATTGACTTCCCGACAGGCGATGTCTCGCTGGCATTTTGCTCGGCCTGCCAGTTTATTACGAACACGGCATTTGATCAGGCCTTGGAACAGTACGGCGCCGGCTATGAGGCGACTCAAAGCTTTTCGCCGACATTCAATGCGTTTCACCGTCAACTCGCCGCCGATTTAATCGACCGCTACGATCTGCACGGCAAGAGCATCATCGAGATCGGCTGCGGCCAAGGCGAATTCTTGCACCTATTGTGCGAGATGGGTGACAACCACGGCATCGGATTTGATCCTGCCTATTTGCCGGAACGGGCGTCGGACCTATCGAGTGACCGCTATCAGGTTATTGCCGACTACTATTCGGAAAAATACGCCGACCGTAGCGGCGATTTCGTGTGCTGCAAGCAAACACTCGAGCATATCCCGGATACCGCGAATTTTGTCCAAATCGTCCGTCGAGCAATCGGCGACGACGTCAACACGACTGTCTTCTTCCAAGTCCCGGACATTACCCGCATTCTCCACGAGATCGCTTTCTGGGACATCTACTACGAACATTGCTCATACTTCTCCGGCCCCTCCCTGCATCATTTGTTTGACCGCAACGGCTTCGACGTTGTCGCGTCCCGGCTGGAGTACGGCGAGCAGTACCTTATGATCGAATGCAAGCCGACCAACGGTGTTCGAACAACCAAGGCACCTGCACCGACGCAGGCGGTTGCGGATGACGTTCGGTTCTTCGCCGATCATTACGAAAAACGGCTCGCGTATTGGCGGTCCATGCTACATGAGTTGGCCAATGCGGGTCGGCGCGCCGTGTTGTGGGGGGGCGGATCGAAGGCGGTCGCTTTTTTGACATCACTGAAGATCGGGGCCGAAATCGACTACGCCGTCGACATCAACCCCCACAAGCACGGCACATTCCTAGCCGGTAGTGGACACCGAGTGCTTGGACCGGACGCGTTGAAGGAGTACCCTCCCGACCTCGTCATCGTCATGAACCCCATCTACATTGAGGAAGTCGCGAGTGCTATCAGGGAATTGGGAGTCCAAACCGACCTGAAGCCCGTCACCGCCTTCTCTTAAGGATCGAAATTCTCATATTGCGGAGTGCTGCACGTGGCAGATCTCAAGCGTTGTGTTGTGTGCGATAGCGCCGACTTGATTGCCCTAGCGTCCATCAAGGAAGTGCCGATTCATTGCAATGTGCTGAGTGACACAAAGGAAGCGGCGCTCGGCGCGGCGAAAGCCCCTCTCGAGCTGGTCTTCTGCAAGAACTGCGGCCACATCTACAATGCCGATTTCGATCCGGGGCTAATGGCCTATCATGGCCATTACGAGAATGCGCTTCACTACTCGCCTCATTTCCAGCGCTATGCTGACTCGGTCGCCGACCGGCTGATTACCCGATACAATGTACATAAGGGCACGATTATCGAAATTGGCAGCGGCGGCGGCGAGTTTCTCGACCTGATGTGCAGGAAAGGCCAGAATACAGGCATCGGTTTCGATCCCAGCCAAGCCGACGCGCCGGAGACGGCGCAATTCGATAATGTTAGCATCGTACCGGATTTTTTCTCGGGCAAGTACGCCGACACAAAAGGCGATTTTGTCGTATCCCGGCACGTCTTAGAGCACATCGAGTATCCGCGGGACTTCGCCAAGCTAATTCTAGGCGCGGCGAAGTCCGACCTTACTCGGTTCTATATCGAGGTACCCAACGGAGCCTATACCCTAGCGACCGACATGATCTGGGACTTGATCTATGAACACTGTTCATATTTCACTCAAGAATCGTTGATAAGGCTTCTTGAATCGACCGGCTATGCGGTGATCGAGGCCGGCAATTCGTATGACGGCCAATTCCTGTATGCTGAAGCGGAAGTTGCTCGACCAAAAGCGGTGGGCTAGCAACCAAGGTCGCAGAACAT
>CAKZLS010000410.1 GCA_937127205.1 uncultured Rhodospirillales bacterium | reverse complement strand
CGAATTCGCCGAAGAATTGTTGGAGGCGCTTCCGACGCTGGAGCGGTGGCCGGACCGGGTCCGCCTGATGCAAGAGAAGTGGATCGGCCGCTCCACGGGCGCCCGGATGATCTTTGATCTCGCGGAGCGCTCGGACCGGCTGGAGGTTTTTACGACCCGCCCGGATACGATCTTCGGCGCGTCGTTCTGTGCCATCGCCGCCAACCATCCGCTGGCGCTGGCATTGGCCGAATCCGATCCGGATCTTGCCGAATTCATTGCCGCGTGCGGTCGCCTCGGCACCAGCGAAGCCGCCATCGAAACAGCCGAGAAAGAAGGCTACGACACCGGCGTTCGTGCGATCCACCCCTTCGTCGCTAATCAACGCCTGCCGGTGTATGTCGCCAATTTCGTTCTCATGGAGTATGGCACGGGCGCGATTTTCGGGTGCCCGGCCCACGATCAGCGCGACTTGGACTTTGCCCGGAAGTACGGGCTTCCGGTCGTGCCGGTGGTGGCGCCCGCGGACGTCGATCCGGCCGCGTTCGTTGTTGAGAACGAGGCCTATACAGGGCCCGGGCGGTTGGTGAATTCCGATTTTCTCGACGGCATGGCCATCGAAGATGCGAAGACGGAGATTGCAGGCTGCCTCGAACGCGCGGACGCCGGTGGGCCGGAGGTCAATTTCCGGCTGCGCGATTGGGGTGTTTCGCGTCAGCGCTATTGGGGATGCCCGATACCGGTTATTCACTGCGGACAGTGCGGCGTCGTACCGGTCCCGGCCGAGGATCTGCCTGTGGTGTTGCCGGAGGATGTGAGTTTTGAGCGGCCCGGCAATCCTCTGGATCACCATCCCACTTGGAAGCACGTTTCTTGCCCAAAATGCGCCCAGCCGGCACAGCGTGAAACCGATACGTTCGACACGTTTTTCGAATCGTCATGGTATTTCGCGCGTTTCTGTTCTCCGCATCCGGACATGGCGTTCACGCGTGAAGCCGTCGACTACTGGTTGCCGGTGGATCAATACATCGGTGGCATCGAGCATGCGGTGCTGCACCTGTTGTATTCCCGGTTCTTTACCCGCGCGCTCAAGCGGTGCGGATATCTCAGCGTGGAAGAACCGTTCGCCGGCTTGATGACGCAGGGGATGGTTTGTCATGAAACCTATCGAACGGCCGATGGCGCGTGGCTGACCCCTGATGAGGTAACACGCGCACCCGAAGGCGCGGTCCACGAACAGACCGGAGCAGCGGTAACGGTGGGCCGTTCCGAGAAAATGAGCAAATCGCGGAAGAACGTGGTCGATCCGGAAGCGATTATCGCCACATTTGGCGCCGATACTGCTCGATTATTCATGCTTTCGGATAGCCCGCCGGACCGCGATCTTGAATGGACGGATGCCGGGGTCGAGGGAGCGTGGCGGTTTATCAATCGACTGTGGCGCATGGTTGTTGAGCCGCCTCACGCTGTGGCGGAAAAACAGGCGCCGGTACCCGCGTCGTTACGAAGTGGTTCGTTGGAGGGAAAAACACTCGAGTGTCTTCGGGAAATGCACAAGACCATCGCCCAAGTCGGCGATGATCTGGAGAAATTCGGCTTCAATCGCGCCGTCGCCCGGATTCGCGAATTCACCAATGCGGTGGCTGACCTTCCTGGAAACGACGCGGATACCGAGTGGGTTCGACGGCAAGGCCTGGAGACCATCGTCAAGTTGATTGGACCGATGATGCCGCATCTGGCGGAGGAGCTATGGCAACGGCTGGGGCATGAAGCGCTGCTCGCCGACACGGCTTGGCCGGAAGCGGATCCATCTATGCTGGTGGAAGATACGGTGACCGTCGGTGTTCAGGTCAACGGCAAGCTGCGCGGAACCATAGAACTTGATAGCGATTGCGATGAGGAGGAGGCACGTTCAAGGGCATTGGCCCTTCCGAATGTCGTGAAAGTCATGGACGGAAAATCGCCGCGAAAAGTGATTGTCGTGCCGAATCGTATCGTCAATGTGGTTGTCTAAAAAGGTTCTTTTGTTGATCTTGGTTGGGGCGCTGGCCGGATGCGGCTTCCGCCCGTTGTACGGCACCTCCGGTACGACGGGATCGGGCGGCCCCGTTGTCGATGAATTTTCCGCCATCAAAATCGAGCGGGTGGCAAACCGTACGGGTCAACAGCTCCACAACCATCTCCTGGATCTGCTGACGCCGAGAGGACAGCCGGCAACACCGGCGTACTTGCTGAGGGTTACCCTGCGCGAAAGCAAACGCGAAATTGCCGTCAGATCCACAGGCTTGGCAACCCGGGCCAACATACGCGTCAATGCCAAATTCGCCCTCGTGGACATGGCCACGGGTGATCTGCTGACGAACGGTACGGCGCGGGCCTTCAGCAGTTACAATCTTACCGATTCCGAATTTTCCAATTTGACGGCCGAGAAGGACACCCTGTCACAGGCTACGCGGATCATCGCTGCCGATATCCGCGCTCGATTGGGGGCCTATTTTACCGGGAAGGACCCGGCCTGAGCGCCGGGTAGAGCAATAATTTAGAGCAGGCGGGGCAACCATGAAATTGAGCGCTGGCCG
>CAKZLS010000409.1 GCA_937127205.1 uncultured Rhodospirillales bacterium | reverse complement strand
CTTCTCTTGCATCAGACGAACGCGGTCCGGCCACCGCTCTAGCGTCGGAAGTGCCTCCAACAATTCATCGGCGAATTCGGTGATGCTCAAAAACCATTGCGAAAGCTTGCGACGCTCCACCGGTGCGCCCGAACGCCAACCCTTGCCGTCGATCACCTGCTCGTTGGCGAGGACCGTATTTTCGACCGGATCCCAGTTGACCCAGGCCTCCCGGCGATACACCAGCCCATTGTCGAGAAAGTCGAGAAACATCTTCTGCTCATGCCGGTAGTACTCGGGTTCGCAGGTGGCAATCTCGCGGGACCAATCATAAGAGAGCCCCATTCCTTTGAGCTGCTCGCGCATGGTCTTGATGTTTTCGCGAGTCCACGCGGCCGGCGGGACGTTATTGGCGATGGCCGCGTTTTCAGCGGGTAATCCAAATGCGTCCCAGCCCATGGGATGCAGGACATTGTATCCTTGCGCGCGGCGAAAGCGGGCGACAACGTCGCCGAGGGTGTAGTTGCGCACGTGACCCATGTGGATACGCCCGGAGGGATAGGGGAACATTTCAAGAACATAATATTTCTTGCGGTCCCCGTCTTCCGTGACGGTGAAGCACCCTCGCTCCTCCCACACGGCCTGCCATTTAGATTCGGTTTCTTTGAAATTGTATCGTGACATGAATTCAGTAAGCTTCCACGGATCCACGGCCCCGTGTTTCCGGCTTTGGAATGATCAACGGCCTGAACCGCGCTATTGCTGCATCACGTCGAAGCGGAGCTGTCGGGCTCGCATGAGGATCGCGTCTTCCACCTTGACGCCCGCGTTCTCTTCTATCGGCGCATCCTGCCAAGTCCCATAAGGATCCTGCACCTGACGGAATACGGATACGCGCACCCCGTCGGCGCGCAGCGTACGGCCGAGGATATAGACGTTCATCTTAAACCGTTCCCGCGGCGTTTCCGGAAGCGCGTGCCAGTCGGTGATGATGACCCCACCGAAGGGGTCGGCGGAATTGACCGGCATGAAAGACACCGTGTCCAGGGAAGCGCGCCACAAATAGCTGTTCACGCCGATTCCCCCGCCCCCGCTCCCGCCTTCGGGATTTTCGGGGTCGGTGTCGTAAAACAGCCCCTGGTCACCGAAAACGGATCCTCGGCGCTCAACGTTGCCGTATGGGGTGGAGTCTCCCTGCCGGCGGTCCGGAAACTCACCTTCGGTCTGGACGCCGGAGCACGCGGCCAAGACCGTTAAGGCCATGCACAGAGTGCCAACACGCACGAAACCGATTCGAGTTTTGCGTTCCATACATCCACATCCAAAGGTATACGCTTTGCTGGTAATCCCCACAGACCGCCCTGTCAACAGCCGCATTTTCCCCTGTCAACCCACCAATTGTTGCAACCGTGCCACAGTGCGGAAAAATGTACACAACTTGCAACAGGTGTAACTTGATCACCGCAATTGATCGTGCATTGTTACTGAACATTCCAGGTGGCGGGGGTCTCCCACGGGGAGCTCCGCTGGAAATGACGAGTTCAGGAGAACTCCTTATTCACAGTGTGAGGAAAGCATGAAAAAGTATCTCTTAGGGACCACCGCCTTGGCGACGGCCGGTCTGATGGCCGGGATGGCGAGCGACGCCGCCGCCAGCGAGCGGATCAAGGTGGGCGTCAACGGTTACCACCAACAGTGGGGCGTATACGCCGATCAGGACATCGACACGCGGAACGACGACGGTTCGAGCACCAAGATCAAAACGTCTCCCGTCGATCAGAAGCACAACAGCGAAATCTGCTTCAACGGTGAGTCGACCCTGGACAACGGCATCACCTTCGGCCTCAACGTTCAGCTTGAAGCCAACACCGAAGGCGACCAGATTGACGAGTCGTATCTCTACGTTCAGAGCGACAGCATGGGCCGGCTCATCGTCGGCGACGAAAACAACGCTGGCTACCTGCTGCACGTCACCGCTCCTGACGGCGGCATAAGCATCGACTCCGGCGACATGATCAGCGATAGCTTTTGGGCCGATACCTATGGCGGCAGCAGCTTCAATACCTCGCTCGCCACCACCAACCTGCGTTTCAACGACAACGACTCCGGCAAGTTCACGTATATCTCGCCGCGGTTCGCCGGCTTCCAGCTCGGTGCGTCGTACATTCCCCAGTTCGAGCCGGGCGGAGGCGACGATAACAGCTCCATCTACAAGTCGCGTGGAACCAACACCGATGACACGGAAACCCAGAACGAGGGTTATGCCGTCGGCCTTAACTTCCGCGAAGACTTTGGCGGTTTTGGCGTGCAGGCCTCTGTGGGTTATCTCGGCGCGAATACTTCCGACAATCCGCTGTCGGCGGGTAACGTCGGCGCGCAGTTTAGCTTCGCTGGGTTCTCCGTTGGCGGCGCGTATGTCAAAGCTTTCGGTGGCTCCAGGACTCTCGCCGACGGCGGCGAGGAAGTAACCGAATTCGACGGTGACGGCTGGACCGCTGGTGGCGCCTATGAGATTGGTCCGTACAAGATCGGTATTACCTATCAGCGCGGTGTGAACGACGGCTTCGCGAATGCCGGCGGCGGCGATGTTCGCCTCGACCAGGCCAACATCAGCGGAACGTATCAGTTCGGTCCCGGTATTCGTCTCGTCGGCGGCTTCTTTGCCTACGATGCCGACGCTCAGAACCCGGGTTGCGTTACGGACAACTGTGGCGCTGGCTACAACAACGATGGCTGGGGCTTCGCTTCCGGCATCAAGCTCGGCTTCTAGCTTTCGCTATTTGAGTGTTGAAGAGGGCGGCTTTTGCCGCCCTCTTTTTTTGCGGCGACACATCTGCACACGATCATCGCGGGAGAGAAATCGGTTATGACGCAGATCCTGTGGCTCGCCTCCTATCCCAA